>NZ_SGXU01000040.1:0-22051 GCF_005435015.1 Halorubrum sp. SP9 | reverse complement strand
CACCGTGAGCCCGAACGGCGCCGAGCGCGTCGGCGGCGCGGCGTCCGCCCGCGACGGAGAGCCGGTCGCCGACGGTGGCGGGGATCCACGCCGGGAGGAGTACCAGCCAGCACAGGGTCCCCGCGACCGCGTACGCCCACGACGGGACGCGCTCGCGGTCCGGCTCGTATCCGTGGATCCGGTTGACGCGACGGTCCGCGGCGGTGCGGTCTCCCCGGCGCCCGACGAGCAGCGTCGCGAGCAGCGCCGCCGTCTCGACGGCCGCCAGCGCCGGGAGCGTCGCGGTCGTCAGCGTCGCCCCGCGCGTCCGGAGCCTGACGAGCGCGTGCCGCAGCGCGGCGTCGCGGTCCGCCTCCGGGAGCGCGAGCAGGCGCGTCGAGACCACGAGCCGCGAGCCGCGGTAGCCGTCCGTGACGGCGACGTTCGCCGCGTCGGCGCGGACCGCGGTTACCGCGGGCGCGTCGACGCCGACCTCGGCCGCGAGCGCCTCGACGCGGTCGGCGACGAAGTCGGCGCGGCGGTCGTCGAGGCCGGCGTCGGGGAGCCGCGAGACCCGTCTGTCGACGAGGACCGGACCGAGGAGCGCGGAGCCGGCGGGACCGACGACGACGGCCGCGAGGAGTCCTCCCGGCGCTCCGAGGGGGATCACCCCGAGTCCGGCGGGGCCGAGGAGCGCGGCGACCGGGACCAGCGGGACCGCCGCCAGCACGACCGGAACCGCGAGGAGCGCGAGGGCGCCGAGCGCGCGTCGCCCTCGCCCGTCGACCGAGTCCGTCATACGGCCGAGTGTGAGCCACGGCGCGTAAAGCTCTGCCGGACCCGCGGGTCGCTCGCCGCGGTTCGGGAGGTCAGTCCGGCGGGGCGGTTCGAGAGGCCGACCTCCCCGGCTCGACGGGGCGGTCGCGACCGCGCCTTTCGGAGCTTTTAACCCGGTTCCTCCACCAAATTCTCGTAATGGCTTTTGAGGATCTACTGAACGACCCCGTCATCCAGAAGTACCTCCACGAGCTGGTGGGGCCGACGGGGATGCCGGTCGCGGCCGCGCCGCCGGACGGCGAGGTCACCGACGAGGAGCTGGCCGAGGAGCTCGGCCTGGAGCTCAACGACGTGCGTCGCGCGCTGTTCATCCTCTACGAGAACGACCTCGCGACGTACCGCCGCGTCCGCGACGAGGACTCCGGGTGGCTCACGTACCTGTGGACGTTCCACTACGACAACATCCCGGAGAACCTCCAGGAGGAGATGTACCGGCTGCTCGACGCCTTGGAGGAGCGCGAGGAGTACGAGCGCACCCACGAGTTCTACCTCTGTGAGGTGTGTTCGATGCGGTTCGAGTTCGGCGAGGCGATGGACTTCGGGTTCGAGTGTCCCGAGTGCGGCTCGCCGCTGGACGCGATGGACAACGACCGGCTCCGCGACGCGATGGACCGGCGGATCGACGAGCTTCGCGACGAGCTCAACGTGGACGTGACCGGCTGATGGTCGTCCTCGCAACCAAGTGCTACGTCGAGGGCGACGCCCGCGACCGCGCGCTCGACGGGATGAACTCGCTCGTCGCCAACGACGTGGGCGAGCTCGACGTCGACTGGCGGGTGGGCGTCCGCGACGACGACTTCGTCCAGGTCGACGTGACGGGCGAGGACGCCCCGGTCGCGCGCAACGTCCTCGCGGAGACGTGGGGAGAGGTCACCGCCCACGACGGCGGACTGGAGGCCGGCGAGGCGTACGTCGGGACCCTCGAGTCGTGGGACGACGTGGGAATCACGCTCGACGCCGGCGTCGACGTGTTCGTCCCCGCGGACGAACTCGGCCTCGGCGTCGGTTCGCCACAGCAGGTCGTCGAGCGGTTCGGCCTCGTCCAGCACCTCCCGATGCGGTTCGTCTACGGCGGCGGCCCGGACGCCGACGGCGACGAGGCGGGACCGTCCCGGCTCGCGGACGCCGAGCGCGACCGCCTGTACGACTGGCGGCGCGGTGACGGGCGCGTGAACGTCAACTCCGCGACCCGCGGCGAGACGCGGGCGACGGTGAACCGCGCGGGCCACGCGCAGGACATCGTCACGGTCGAGCGACTGGGGCTCCTCGAACAGAGCATCGTCTGCGCGGAAGGCACCGACCCGCCGGGGTTACTCGCCGCCATCGGCTCGTACCTCCCGGCGGAGATGCGGTGCGTCGTCTAACCCGAATCAATCGTGAACCGACGCTTCGCGCTCGCGGCGGCGGCGATCGCCCTCCTCGCGGTCAGCGCCGGCTGTCTCGGCTACGCGACCGGCGGCGGCGAGGTGACGAACGAGACGCTCGACGCCGAGCCCCCTCGCGAGTACGACTTCGACACGGACCGCGACGCCGCGTTCGACCTCTCCACCGACGGGCGGTACACAGTCGTGTACGCGGTCGGTGACCGGGAGGAGATCCGGCTGTATCAGCAGACGCCGTACGCGGGCGATCAGCCGCTACAGTTCGAGGCGCTCCGGTACCGGTACCCCGACGGCGAGGTGATCAACGGAAGCGAGTTCCGCGCCCGCGGCGGCGAGGTCGAGCGGACCACCGACGAGACGTGGATCCGGTTCGCGGACGAGATGGCCGGCGGGAAAATCGCGTTCTCGGGCGCCGGATCGCCGCGCCGGTTCACCATGCGGGCGTACGTCGACGGGTCGTACGCGGTGACGCTTCCGCCCGGGTTCAGCACCGACGCGCCGATCGTCGGCCACGTCTCGCCGCGCGACCACTCGGTCGTGACGGTCGACGGCCGCGACCGGATCGTGTGGGACGAGGTGACGGGCGGATCGATCGTCGTCCAGTCGTACCGCGAGGGCGACCTGGTGGTGTTCGGCGTCATCCTCGTCGTCGCCGCGATCGCCGCGGTCGTCGGGACGCTCTACTTCCGACGCCAGCTGGAGGCGCTCCGCGAGCGCCGCCGCGACCTCGGACTCGGCGTCGACGACGACCGGGACGACGACGGCTGGCTCTAGCGGGCGCGTCCGTCCGTGACCCGCCCGGCGCCCTCCGACTCGCCGCGCCCGTCCGCGTCGCGGTCCTTTTCTACCGCGCGCCGCTTGAGACGAGTATGAACGCCGCCGTCGTCACCGTCGGGGACGAACTCCTCGTCGGGGACACCGAGAACACGAACGCCACCTGGCTCTGCGACCGGCTCGACGTCCGGGGCGTCAGGGTGCGACGGGTGACCGTCGTGCCGGACGAGGTGAGCGAGATCGCGCGCGTCGTCAACGAGTACCGCGCCGAGTACGACGCCGTGATCGTCACCGGCGGGCTCGGGCCGACCCACGACGACGTGACGATGGAGGGGGTCGCGGCCGCGTTCGGGCGCGGCCTCGTCGAGAACGAAGCGGCGGCAGCGTGGCTCGCAGAGCGCGGGTACAGCGGGGACGACCTCGCGGCGGAGACGACGCACCTCCCCGCCGACTGCCGGCCGCTCCCGAACGAGGCCGGGGTCGCGCCCGGCGCGGTCGTCGAGTCCGTCTACGTCCTGCCGGGGGTTCCGGCGGAGATGAAGGCGATGTTCGAGCTGGTCGAAGACGAGTTCGCGGGGACGCTCACCCACGTGCTCACGGTCGACGTCGACGAGCCGGAGAGCGAACTGCTCGACCGGATCGCGTCGCTGCGGGAGCGGTTCGACGTGCGCGTCGGCTCGTACCCGGGCGAGGTCGTGACCGTGAAGATAACCGCCGAAAGCGAGGCGGAGGCCGAGCGCGCGGCGGCGTGGGTCCGGGAACGCGCGGACGCGGTCGAGGACGAGTCCGCCTGAGCGGGCGGCGGACGAGGCGGCGAGGCGGTCGGAGGAGAGGCTTCTAGCGGTACAGGTACGCGACCCACACGGCGACGAGCGCGAGGCTCGCGAGCAGGACCGCGCCCGCGGTCGCGCTGATCGGCAGCGGCTCCGTCACGGCGGCTTCGAGGATCATGTCTCGGCGTTATCTTGGGGGCGTCTTAAGCGTTGATTCTCGGACGGGGCGAGCGTCGCCGGACGGACGGACGCCGCCGCGCGGACGCGAAAACGGGACCGGACGGCGCGGGCGCGTGGCAGCTACCGAGGGAGGGATCCAGTCCCGGTGAGACGAGCGGCTCGCGTCGCCGATGGCGGGCTCGTTCCATCGGCGCTCGGGGCTACGAGCCGACGCCTGTTGGGTCCCGTGTCTCGTTGTCGGGGGATTTTATCAGCCGATCGGACGGGCGGGGGCCGCCCGCGTCGGCCGGACGCGGCTCGCTTAAGAGGCCGGCGCGGTGAACGTCGGGCATGCACGTGGGGATCGCGGTGAACCCGGTCGCCGGAATGGGCGGCCGCGTCGGGTTGAAGGGGACCGACGGGAAGGTGGCCGAGGCGGTCGAGCGCGGCGCCGAGCCGCGGGCGCCGGACCGGGCGCGGCGGACGCTCGACCGGCTGGCCGCGGTCGCCCCCGACGCGGCCGTCTCGGTGGCCGCGGACCCGATGGGGGAGTCGGTCGTCCGCGAGGCGGGCTTCGACCCGGTCCGCGTCGTCGACCCGTTCGGGGGCGAGACGCCGGAGCCGACGGGGACGACCGCGGCGCACACCGCCGCGGTCGTGCGGGCGTTCGCGGGGGTCGGCGGGGAGGACGGGGTCGAAGCGAGCGACGGCGACCCCGTCGACCTCGTCTTATTCGTCGGGGGCGACGGGACCGCCGCGGACGTCGCGGAGGCGTTGGAGGGGACCGACGTACCGATGCTCGGCGTCCCGGCCGGCGTGAAGGTGTACTCGTCGGTGTTCGCGGTGTCGCCGGAGGACGCCGCCGAGGTCGCGGCCTCGTTCTCGCGGACCGAGCGCCGCGAGGTGATGGACATCGACGAGGACGCCTACCGCGAGGGCGAGGTCAACCCCACGCTGCGCGGCGTCGCCCACGTCCCCGTCGCGGACGACCTCCAGTCGTCGAAACAGACCGCGAGCGGGACCGTCGAGTCGCTGGCGGAGGGCGTCGCGGCCGACGTCCGCGAGCGCGACGGCGAGGGCGTCACCTTCGTTCTCGGCCCGGGGTCGACGGTGGGAGCGATCAAGGACGAGCTCGGCTTCGAGCCGTCGCCGATCGGCGTCGACGTCTGGCGCGACGGCGAGGTGATCGTCCGGGACGCGACGGAGGCGGCGATCCTCGACGCGCTCGGCGAGGAGAACGTCGTCGTCGTCTCTCCCATCGGCGGGCAGGGGTTCGTCTTCGGCCGCGGCAACCCCCAGATCTCGCCGGCCGTGATCCGGCGCTGCGACCTCCGAATTGTCGCGTCGCGGGCGAAACTCGACGGCGTACGCGCGCTCCGCGTCGACACCGACGACCCCGACCTCGACGCGGAGCTGGCGGGGTGGGTCCGCGTCCGCGTCGGCAAGTTCGAGACGCGGATGATGAAGATCGTCTGACGCGGCCGCGCGGGTTCCGGAACGGGGACGACGCCGCTCGCCGCGACGGACAGCCCTTTGTCGCTCGCCGCGTCGGGAGCCGTATGGGACGTGAGAAGGAGCGGATGCTGGCCGGCGAGGCGTACGACCCGACGGATCCGGAACTCGCCGCCGACCGCCGGCGCGCGCGCGGTCGCTGTCGCCGGTACAACGCCACTGCCCCGACGGAGACAGACCGCCGAGAGCGACTCCTCGGAGAGCTGTTCGGCGAGGTCCGCGGCGACGCGACGGTCATGCCGCCCGTCCGGTGCGACTACGGGTACAACGTCGGCGTCGGCGACGGCTTCTTCGCGAACTACGGCTGCGTTTTCTTGGACGCCGCGCCGATCGCGTTCGGCGGGAACTGCCTGCTCGGCCCCGGCGTCCACGTCTACACCGCGACGCACCCGATCGATCCCGACGAGCGCGCGGCCGGCCGAGAGTTCGGCGAGCCGGTGACGGTCGGCGACGACGTCTGGATCGGCGGGCGGGCGGTGATCACGCCGGGCGTCGAGATCGGGGACGGGGCGGTCGTCGCGGCCGGGGCCGTCGTGGTCGACGACGTGCCGGCGCGCACGGTGGTCGGCGGCAACCCGGCCGAGGCGATCCGAGAGATCGACGGCGAGTGATCTCGGTTACGGCTCGTCGAGCGCGTCGGCCACGACGGGCGCGACGCTGACGACGCTACAGCCCCGTTCGACGGTGTCGCTGCCGACGATCCGGTCGACGCCGGCGGCGCGGAGCTTCGTCACCGCGTTGGCCGCGAGGACCGGGTGGACGCAGGCCGTCAGCACCCGCGCGGCGCCGCGGTCGGTGAGGACCCCGACCGATTCGCTCATCGTCGACCCGGTGGCGATGATGTCGTCGACGACGACCACGTCCCGGTCCGAAACGGGGGCGTCGGAGGGCGACACCGCGACGGCGCCCGTCTCGCGGTCGCGGTGCTTCTCGAAGTAGTCCGTCTCGCCGGCGCCGTACGCGTCGCGGACGGTGGCGGCCGCGTCGATCGCGCCCTCGTCGGGCGCGAGGAAGAGCGGGTCGTCGAGGTCGGCCGGGAGCGGGTCCGCGAGGACGCCCGCGGCGTCGACCGTCTCGACCGGAACGTCGAAGAAGCTGGCGACCGTCGCCTCGTGAGGGTTGACGAGGCGGACGCGGTCGGTCCCGGTCGAGATCGCCCTCGCCATCGCGCGGGCCGAGACCGGTTCGCCGTCGCCGAACGAGGCGTCCTGGCGCGCGTAGCCCATGTACGGGATCACTGTCGTCACGTCCGTCGCGCCGGCCTCGCGGACGGCGTCCTGGAGCTGGAGCAGTTCCACCCACGCCTCGTCGGAGTCGGTCGCGGCGACGATCACGGCCTCGTCGGCGTCGAAGTCGGGCACCGCGGCGAGCCCCTCCCCGTCGGGGAACCGGTCGTATGTCGGGGTCGCGAGCGCCCGGCCCGTCTCCGCGGCGAGCGCGGCCGCGAGCTGCTGCGAGCTGGACCCGGGTACGATCATGGGCGACCGTTCCGCGGACTCCGGTAAACCAGTTTCCTTACCGCGCGGCTCCGACGGGACGCTCCCCCCGCCGGAACCGCGCCGGCGGGACGCTCCGGCCGCCGAGCGCCACGCGAGCGCGACCCACACCGGCCCCACAGGGGCGGATATTTACGGGCGGGGCGGGTACGAGCCCCAATGACCGAAACCGAAGCCGGCGCGCGCGTCGGGCTCCCCTGTCCGTCGTGTTCGCCCGCCGAGCCGACCGTCCACGAGGTCCTCAGTCCGGGCGGGCAGGCCACCGTGCGCTGTACCGAGTGCGACCACACCCACAAGACCGAGATCCCCGAGGAGGAGACGGTCTCCGTGTCGATCGTCGTCTCACAGGACGGCGACTCGTTCACGACGACGATGGACGTGCCCGCCGAGGGCGACGTGGCCGCCGGCGAGGAGTTCGTCGTCGACACCGACGAGGCGCTGATGCAGGTGCGGATCACGGGGATCGAACTCGGCCCCGAAGAGCGCGTCGAGGAGGCGGACATCACCGACGTGGAGACGCTGTGGACCCGCGCGGTCGACAACGTCGCGGTCCCCGTCACGCTCCATCCGAAGGACGGCGACGCGGACCAGACGCGCTCGCTGCGGGTGAACGTCCCCGGGGACTACGAGTTCACCGTCGACGAGACGGTGGAGTTCGGTGAGGAGGAGTTCACCGTCGAGGGGCTTCAGATCCGCGAGGACGCGCCGGAGTACCGCCACGAGAAGCTCGATCACCCCGGCGACCTCGCCTACGCGAAGGACCTCAAACGCGTGTACGCCCGCGACGAGACGCTCACCGCGTGGTCGGCCTGGTAGGACCGACCGGCCCGCGCCGCCCCCGCCGCACGATCCGCCGCGGCGGCGAGGCTCGTACTAACATAAACAATTATGAAGGATACGCCCCTTTCCCGAGTCGTGCCGCCCGTAGTACACGACTGACGCACGCTCGACGGCGGGGACGGCGACCGGTCCCGCCGGTCCGAGCACGCGCGAGGCGACCGAGACCGAACCGACGACCGACCGATCGGGTCCATCGACGAACCCGGCTGACGGCGGTGCGACCGACGCCGACGACGGGACCGACGGCCTGCCGACCGCCGCCGAGGCGGTCGCGCAGGCGGCGGGGACGTTCGACCCGTCCGACACCCGGCGGATCGCGAACGGCACCGACCGCTGGAACGAGTACGCCGGCTCGTCGCACTGACGCCGCGGCCGGATCCTTTTATTCGGCGGCGCGACTACCGGCGAGCGGCCGATGACGAACCACCGCTCCGAGCCGGACTCGGCACCCGGCGACGACGAGCCCTATGAGTACCGAGGCCGGCTTTTCACCGCCGAGCGCCGCGGTCGGGCCGTCACGGCACGAACGAGGCGATAGCGAGGAACACGAAGACGACGAGCCACTTGGCGACGGTCACGCTCAGCCCGCCGACCCCGCGGGCCCCGGCGATCGCCACGGACCAACCGTTTTCACGCCGCCGGGCGACGCCACAGACATGGACCACCGCTGTCCCGACTGCGGCGTCACGATGGAGGAAGTGGAGTTCAGCATGGGTGACGCGTGGAACGCCCACGTCAGGACCGGCGAGAAGCGGTCCGGGCTGCTCGGCAAGCTGGGAATGAACGAGCGTAAGGAGCTGACGACGGTGATGTGCCCCGAGTGCGGGTTAGTGCGGCACTACGCCGAGTTCGAGGACTGAGGCGGGCCGCCGCTCGTGGCGGTCGATTCGGATTGACCGGATCCCCGGTGTCACGGGGGTTAAACCGTTCGCAGCCCTCCGATCTAACGGAATGTCCGACTCCGAGTACGCGCTTCAGGCACGGCTCGAAGCCAAGCCCGAGAAGGCGGACGAAGTGGCCGAGTTCCTCGAGTCCGCGCTCCCCGCGGCCGAGGCCGAGGAGCAGACGACGACGTGGTTCGCGCTGCGGCTCGACGAGACCACGTTCGGCATCTTCGACACGTTCCCCGACGAGGAAGGCCGACAGGCGCACCTCGACGGCGAGATCGCCGCGGAGCTGTTCGAGCGGGCCGACGAGCTGTTCGTCGAGGACCCGCAGGTCGACGAGATCGAGGTCCTCGCCGCGAAACACTCCTGAGCCGCCCGATCCGGACGGTAGACACCGGATAGATCCGGTCGGTGGTTTATTCTCCCGCGCGCCGGACGGGTTCGTATGGATCCAGACTTAGACCGATTCACGTCGCGCCGGTCCACCGTGTACGGTCAACGCGGCGTGGTGGCGACCAGTCAGCCGCTCGCGAGCGAGGCGGGGATCGAGGTCCTCCGCGAGGGCGGTAACGCGTTCGACGCCGCGGTCGCGACCGCGGCCGCGCTCAACGTCGTCGAGCCGACCTCGACGGGCCTCGGCGGCGACGTGTTCGCGCTGTACCGGACCGCCGACGGCGAGGTCGGCGCGATGCGATCGTGCGGCGGGGCGCCCGCGGAGGCGACGATCGAGAACGTCAAGGCGGCGCTCGCGGAGGACGACGACGCGGACTCCTACTACCCGGACGACGGCGGTTACGCGGTCGACGACGCCGGCGAGGCCGGGATGCCGTTCTACGGCCCGCACGCGGTCACGATCCCGGGGACGGCCCGCGGCTGGGAGGCGACCGTCGAGGAGCTGGGCCGGCTCAGTCTCGCCGACGCGCTCGATCCGGCCATCCGCTACGCGACCGAGGGGTACCCGGTGTCCGAGGTGATCGCCTCCTACTGGGCGAGCGCCGACGCGCTGTTCACCGAGGACCACGCCCGCGAGGCGTTCCTGTTCGACGACGAACCGCCGGCCGTCGGGCAGACGGTGACGATGCCGCGGCTCGGCGAGTCCATGCGGAAGATCGCCGAGGAGGGCGCGGACGTCGTCTACGAGGGCGAGATCGGCGAGGCCATCGCCGACGAGGTCCGGTCGCGGGGCGGGTTCATGACCGTCGACGACCTCGCCGGCTTCGAGGTCGAATGGCCCGATCCGGTGTCGACGACCTACAACGGTGCCGAGGTGTACGAGCTCCCGCCGAACAACCAGGGGCTGATCGCCCTGGAGGCGCTCAACGTCGCCGCGGAGCTCGGGGCGGGCGAGTACGACTACGACTCGCCGGAGCGCGTCCACTACTTCGCGGAGGCCATGAAGCGGGCGTTCCACGACGGCCACCGCTACATCACCGACCCCGACTACGAGGAGGTCCCGCCGCTCGCGTCGGGCAAGTGGGCGAGCGAGCGCGCCGCGGGCGTCGGAGCGACCGCCTCCCACGACGTCTCCTTCGGCGTCCCGAACGCGAACGCCGAGGACGCCGACACCGTCCTCCTCACCGTCGCCGACGACGCCGGCAACGTCGTCTCGTACATCAACTCGCGGTTCGCCGGCTTCGGCTCCGGGCTCGTTGCCGGCGACACGGGCATCGCGCTCCAGAACCGCGGCGCGTCGTTCTCGCTCGACCCGGACCACCCGAACGCGCTGGAACCGGGCAAGCGCCCGTTCCACACGCTCATCCCGGGCGTCGTCCGGTTCGACGAGGACGACTGGGCGGCGTTCGGCGTGATGGGCGGATACATGCAGCCACAGGGTCACGTCCAGGTGATCTCGAACCTCGTCGACTACGACATGCCGCTCCAGCGCGCGCTCGACGAACCGCGCTGGCGCTACCGCGAGAGCGGCGAGCTGGCGCTCGAACCCCACTTCGACGACGACGCCGCGGCCAAGCTCGTTCGTAAGAATCACGACGTGCGGACGCTCTCGCCCGTCATGTTCGGCGGCGCGCAGATCGTCCGGAACGAAGACGGGGTCCTGTCGGCCGCCACGGAACCCCGGAAGGACGGGAACGCGCAGGGGTACTGAGGCGAGGCGCCCGCGTTCGCGGCGCCGGCCGAGTTGCTATCGGCGCGAGAAAATGAGGCCGGTTCGGGCTCGGGAGCCGATCGACGAACCGTCGGTAGAGCGCATCGATACGCGACGGGAGCCGTCCGATCCGGTCGAATTCGACCGGTGTCGTATTTGTGGTCGTGGATACGCTTATAACGGCTCGTATGGTATACGATCACAGGATGAAGCGAAGAATCCAGCGACGCGACGTACTCAGGGGTGCCGGCGCGGTCGGTATCGCGGGGCTCGCCGGCTGTTCGACGGAGAGCGGTGACGGCGGCAACGGAACCGGTGGTGGCAACGGATCCGGCGGCGGCAACGGATCCGACGGCGGCGGGGGCGACGCCAGCAGCATCCCCGACGCCGTGATGGTCGTCGGGTTCCCGCAGTCCGGCATTCAGCTGTTCCGCGACTTCTACTCGGAGTTCGCCGACAGCGCGCCCGATCTGGACATCATCGTCCCCGACGGCCTGATCGACAGGGACCTCCCGAGCGAGGTCGACAACGACATGAACAACGTGATCGGCACCGCGCCCTCCGCGGGCGGTCCGGGCGCGGAGTTCTTCACGTCGTCGTACGAGGAGGCGTACGGCGAGGCGCCGGGCGTGTTCACCGCGCAGGCGTACGACGCGATGGCGGTCCAGATCCTCGCGGCCACCGCCGCGGGCGAGAACGACGGCGAGGCGATCCGCGACCGCGTTCGGACCGTCGCCAACCCCGGCGGCGAGGAGTTCGGACCCGCGGACCTCCCGGACGCGGTCGAGACCGTTGCGGGCGGCGACCCCGTCCAGTACGTCGGCGCGTCCTCGAGGGTCAACTTCGACATCAACGGCGACATCGCGACGGCCGCCTACGACATCATCGACTTCCAGGACGGCGAACTGGAGACCATCGACACCGTCGAGTTCGGGAACGACCTCACCGAGGAGGACCTGAACGCGACGGCCGAACCCCCCGTCGGCGTCGACTCGTTCACCGCTCGGGTCGGCGTGTTGATGCCGGAGACGGGTGACCTCGGTCCGCTCGGCGTCCCGATCCGCGACGGCGCGCTGCTCGCGGCGACGCAGGTCAACGACGCCGGTATCAACGTCGACGTCGAGACCCGCGTGGAGGACACCCAGACCAACCCCCAGGCCGGTATCTCGGGCGCGAACGCCATCGTCAACGCCGGCTACGGCGCCGTCGTCGGTCCGGCGTCCTCGAACGTCAACCTCCAGGTCGCAGACCAGGTGTTCATCCCGAACGGCGTCGTGGGCATCTCGCCGTCGTCGACCGACCCGAACGTGACGGACTTAGAGGACAACGGCTACATCTTCCGGACGGCGCCCTCCGACCTGCTCCAGGGGCCCGCGATGGCGGACCTCGCCGTCGGCGACAACGTCGGCGCTGAGAGCTCCGGCACGCTGTACCTCAACGACGCCTACGGACAGTCGTTAGAGGAGGCGTACGTGAACGCCTTCCGGGAGCGCGACGGGACGATCACGCAGCGCGTCTCCTTCGAGCCGAACCAGCCGACGTACACCAGCCAGTGGTCGAGCGTGCTGAACCAGTAGGGAGTTTCGAGTCCTTCTCCGTTTTTTCGACGCGCGTGAGCCGTGGCGCCGGTCGGCGGCGTGACTCGTAAACGATCGACCCCAAACCGTAGTCCGATTATCCGCCCAGGAAGTCGCGCCGCACGTCCTCGTCGGCGAGCAGCACGTCGCCGCGGTCGGTGTAGCGGTTCTCGCCGTTCACCAGCACGTAGCCGCGGTCGCAGCGGCGCAGCGCCTCCTTCGCGTTCTGCTCGACCATCAGCACCGCGGTCCCCGAGTCGTTGATCCGGTCGATGCGGTCGAACATGTCGGAGACGAGGTCGGGGGCGAGCCCGGCCGAGGGCTCGTCGAGCAGTAGGAGGTCCGGGTCGAGCATGAGCGCCCGCCCCATCGCGACCATCTGCCGCTGCCCGCCGGAGAGCGTCCCGGCCTTCTGGTCGCTGCGCTCCCGGAGGATCGGGAACCGGTCGTATATCGTCTCGATCTGGTCTTCCGGCACCTCGTCGAGGATGTACGCGCCCATCTCGAGGTTCTCGCGGACGCTGAGCCCGGGGAACACGTTGTCGTTCTGGGGGACGAACCCGATCCCCTCGCGGATGATCTGCTCCGGCGCGAGCCCGTGGATCGGCTCTCCCTCGAACTCGACGGTGCCGGCCATGTGCGTCGTGAGCCCGAAGACGGTCTTCATCACCGTCGACTTCCCGGCCCCGTTGGGCCCGACGATGGTGACGAACTCCTCGTCCGCGACATCTAAGACCACGTCCGAGAGGATCTGGAGGTCGCCGTAGCCGGCGTCGAGGTCGCGGATCCGCAGGATCGCGTCGCCGTCGATCGCGTGGGCGGTTCCGGCGTCCGCGTCGGCCTCGACCGCCTCCCGGTCGACTTCGACCGCGTCGTTCGCGTCGACCGCGTCGTTCGTCTCGTCGGCGCTCATAGGTCCTCACCCAGGTACGCCTCGATGACCCGCTCGTCGTTCCGTATCTCGTCGCCGGTCCCCTCGGCGAGCACGCTGCCCTGGTACATGACGATGACGCGTTCGCAGTTGCTCATGATGACGTCCATGTCGTGTTCGACGAGCAGGAAGGTGTAACCGTCAGCCCGCAGGTCGTGGATCCGGTCCAAGAGCTTCTCCTGAAGGGTCGGGTTGACCCCGGCGAGCGGCTCGTCGAGCAGCACCATCTCGGGGTCGGTCATCAGCGCGCGGGCCATCTCCAGCAGCTTCCGCTGGCCGCCGGAGAGGTTCCCCGCGGGTTCGTGCGCGAGGTGGTCGATCTCGAAGAACTCCAGCGTCTCCCAGGCCCGCTCGCGGAGCTCGGTCTCCTCCGCGACGACCGCGCCGCGGAGCCCGGGCGTCACCGCCCGGATCGCGGACTCGCCGAGCTGGCCCTGCGGCGCGAGCATGAGGTTCTCCAAGACGGTCATCTCGGAGAGCTCCCGGGCGATCTGGAACGTCCGCACCAGCCCCTTCCGGGCGATCTCGTGGGGCCTGAGCCCGGTGACGTCCTCGCCCTCGAAGTACACCCGCCCGGCGGTCGGCTCGTGGACGCCGGTGATACAGTTGAACGTCGTCGACTTCCCGGCGCCGTTCGGGCCGATGAGTCCCGTCAGCGACCCGGACTCCACCTCGAAGGAGGCGCCGTCGACGGCGGTGACGCCGCCGAACCGCTTGACTAGCCCCTCCACGCGGAGCGGGGGCGCCCCGGAGGGGACGTGTTTCGCCGCCTCCTCGACCGCGCTGTCGTTCGCCTCGGGTTCGTCGACCGTCGCGTCCGTCGCGTCGACCGTGTCGGCGACGTCCTCCGCGTCGGCCACGTCGCCAGCCTCCGGAACGTCGCTACTCATCGGTCTCACCTCCGGCGGGCCGCTCCGAGAGGTCGACGGCCGCGGCCGTCTCGATCCGGTCGCCGAGGATCCCCTCGGGCCGCCGGTGAATGATGAACACGAGGACGAGTCCGAGGAAGACGAACTGGAGCGGCGCGATGTTCTCGGTCGCGTACGCGAGGAACGTCACCGGGTCCAGCGTGGCGACCGCGTCTGCGAACGACGGCGGCGTCTCCGCGTCGATGAGCCCCCGGACCGTCCCGCCGACGCGCCGCGGCCCCTCGAACAGCACCGCGGCGAAGACGATGCCGCCGAGGACCGAGCCGGTGTTCGACCCGGATCCGCCGATGATCACCGCGATGAACACGTAGAACGTCAAGAGCGGGCGGAACTGCGGGGTCGGGGAGACGTTCCCCTGGCTGCCGAACCAGAGGATGCCCGCGAGCCCCATCAGCGCGCAGCCGATGACGAACACCTTGATCTTCACGAGGTTCACGTCCTTGCCGAGCGAGTCGGCGACGAGTTCGTCTTCCCGGATCGCCTTCATCGTCCGGCCGAACGGCGAGCGGCCGAGGCGCTCCAAGACGAGGTAGAAGCCGACGAGGAAGACGGCGAGGACGGCGATGTACCCCCACCCGATGAGGATCGGCTGCGAGATGCCGAGCCCGTCGGGGCCGAAGACGCCGAAGACGAGGTCGCCGAGCGCGGTCGGATCCCCCGCCTGCCCGTCGACTAAGAACAGGTCGCGGACCGGGTTGTCCGGCATTCCCATCCCGCGACCGCCGCCCGTTCCGGCCCCGATCGTGTCGCGCAGGAAGCTGTCGAAGGCGCTCGACTGGAGCGACAGCCGGACGATCTCCGAGAGACCGAGGGTCACGATCGCGAGGTAGTCGGCCTTGAGCCGGAGGGCCGGCAGGGCGGCGACGGCGCCGAGCAGCGCCGCCATCCCCGTGCCGGCGACGATCCCGACCGGGAGCGGCAGCCCGAGTCCGGGGGGGCCGAACGCGGGGTCGGGCGACCGGACGACCATCCCCATCGTGTACACGCCGACGGCCATGAAGCCGGCGACGCCGATGTTGAAGAGGCCGGTGTACCCCCACTGGAGGTTCAAGGCGAGCGCGGTGAGCGCGTAGACGATTCCCAGGAACGTCAGCGTCTCCATGAGCCCGACGACGCTGTTGAGCCCGTTGGTGAACGTCAGCAGCGTCGCGGCCGCGTAGATCGCGAGCAGCGTCCCGATCACGAGTCCGAGGTCGCTCTCCCGGGCCGCCTCGACCACCGCCGCCGTCGCGCTCTCCGGCGCGTCGGCGTCGCCCTCGGGACCGCCCGGCGCGTCGGCAGCGTCGCCGCCGGACGCGTCGCCGTCGGGGGAGTCGGCGGCGCTCATGTGGTCGTCACCCCGCCGAACAGCCCTTCGGGACGCAACAGCAGCATGAGGATCATCACGCCGAACGCCGCGGCCTGGTTGAAGTCCGAGGGGATCCAGATCGTCGACGTGGTGAACACGACGCCGATGACGAGACCGCCCGCGATGGCGCCGTAGACGGAACCGATCCCGCCTAAGATTACGGCCGCGAAGATGAGCAGCAGGAGGAGCCAGCCGAAGTCGAACTGGATCGTCCCGCGGAGCAGCACGTAGAGGTAGCCGGACGCGCCCGCGAGCCCGCCGCCGATGATCCACGTGGCGGTGACGACGCGCTCGGCCGGGATCCCCGTGATGAGCGCGAGGTCCTTGTTGTCGGCCATCGCCCGCATCGCGGTCCCGAGTTTCGTGTGCTGGAGCATGGCGTGCATCGCGAGCATCAGCCCCACCGCGGCCACGAGGATGGTGAGTTCGTGGGCGTCCACCGAGACCCCGATCGGGTCGAACGCCAGGTTCGACGCCTCGACGCTGGCGGTCACGCCGCGCCGGTCGGAGCCGTAGACGAACTGGAGCAGGTAGCGGACGATGAGCGCCGCGCCGATGGAGGCGATCAGCAGCGAAATGCCGTCGCGGTCCCGCATCGGCTTGTAGAACGCCCGATCGAGCGCCACCGCGAGCAGCGCGGTGACGACGAACGCCGCGACCAGCCCCACGAGGATCGCCACGGGCGTCGTGAGGACGTGCGCGCCGATGTCGCCCGGCGAGGCGTTCCCGGCGTCGCGGACGGTCAGCAGCGCCCGGACCGGTATCTCGCCGAACCCGGCGATGAGGAAGGCGATCCCCCAGCCGGAGAACGCCCCGACGCTGACGAGGTCCCCGTGCGAGAAGTTCGCGAACGAGAGGATGCTGTACGTCATCGAGAGCCCGATGCCCGCGAGTCCGATCACCAGTCCGATTACGATTCCGCTCCAGAGGTTCGAGCCGAGCCGATCGACCGAGAGCGACCCCCCGATCGGGCCGAGGCCCACCCCCGCGAGCTTCGCCGCGAGGTCGACGAGCAGCAGGCCGCCGAGAAGGGCGACGAAGAGAAGCCCCGGCCTGGCCCGCGCCGAGTCGACGATCGACGAGTCAGTCGTTCCCATGTGTACGTCTCACTGACACAGGGTGGGACACCGAGAGGTAAATAATTCGCTGTTTGAACAAAAGTCGATACCTCGAAAGCGCCTGACAGCTGTCGAGGGAGACGCGTTCCGAAATCCGCCCCCAGACGCGTTCCGAAATCCGCCCCCAGACGCGTTCCGAAATCCGCGTCTCAGTCGCCGCCCGCGGCCCGGGCGTGTCGCCGGGCGTCCTCGGGCGTCCGGCCCTCGCGCAACAGCGCCTCGACGAACAGCTCGCCCGCCTTGTACGACGAGCGGACCATGGCGCCCGACGCGCAGTAGAGGAAGTCGAACTCCGCCTCGGCGACCCGGCGCCACGTCTCGAACACGTCGGGGTGGACGTACTCGAACACGTCGAGGTGCGAGCGCGACGGCCGGAGGTACTGGCCGAAGGTGACCACGTCGACGCCGACCTCGCGGAGGTCGCCGAGCGTCCGGTACACCTCGTGGTCGTACTCGCCGACGCCGAGCATCAGGCTCGTCTTCGTGTGGATGTCGGACTCGCGGTCGACCTGATCGAGCACCGCGAGCGACTGCTCGTAGTTCGCGCGGCGGTCCCGGACCGGCCACTGGAGCCGTTCGACCGTCTCGACGTTGTGCGCGATCACGTCGGGTTCCGCGTCGATAATCCGGTCGATCGCCGCCGGGTCCCCCTGGAAGTCCGGGATGAGCGTCTCGACGAGAATCTCCGGGTCGCGGCGCTTGATCTCGCGGATCGTCTCGGCGAAGTGCGCCGACCCCCCGTCCGCGAGGTCGTCGCGGTCGACGGAGGTCAAGACGACGTAGTCTAAGCCGATCTCCGCGACCGCGTCCGCGACGTTCGCGGGCTCGTCGGTGTCGAGCGCCTCCATCCCGCCCGTCTCGACGTCGCAGAAGTTACAGCCGCGCGAGCAGCGGTCGCCCATGAGCATGAACGTCGCCGTGCCGCCGCCCTCGGCGGCGTCCGCCGCCTCGCCGTCCGGGGGCGCGCTCGCGCCCCCTGACCAGCACTCGCCCATGTTCGGGCAGTTCGCCTCCTCGCAGACCGTGTGGAGGTCGTGGTCGCGGAGGGTAGACTTGATCTCGGTGAACCGACTCCCGGACGGCGGGCGCGACTTCAGCCAGTCCGGCTTCCGGCGGCCGCGTTGCATGGTCGACCCTTGGCGTCCGAGCGCAAAAGGGTGCGGGTCGCCCCCGGCTCGGGCCGGGGCGGTGCGGCGGGCCCCCCGGCTTACGCCTCGGGGACGAAGACGTTCATCGACGGCGTCTGGATCCCCTGGAACTTGTTCTTCCAGTTGTACGCGATGTTCAGGACGCGTCGCCGGTCGTCCGGCGGCCCCGTCACCACGCTCACCGAGGTCCCGTCCTCGGGGATCTCGACCCGCGTGTCCGCCCACTCGAAGCCCGCGAGCAGCTCCGAGGGGTTCTCGACCGTCACCGTCCCGCTGTTTCTGTTCACCTCGTACAGTCGGTAGGAGTTCGTCTCGATCAGCCGCTTGATCTCGTCGAGGTCGTCGTCGAAGTGCGCTTCGAGCGCGTCGGCGGTGTGGTAGCCGCAGACGATGAGGTGCGCGAACGTCTCGACGTTCCGCGGATTCTGCTCGGCGTCGCGGAGATGGTCGAAGTACGCCAGCTTCTCCTCGCGGTCGAGGTCGAGGATCGCGTTGATTATCCGGGCCGCCTCCCGCTGCGGCTCCGTCGCGTCCGGGTCCGCAAGCACCTCGTCGGCCCGCGATCCGGTGTGCTGCCCCCACGACACGTCGAGGACGTTCTTGAGGTGTTTCGCGCGGTCGTACACAGCCGACTTGTACGACCAGTCGCGGACGTCGTCCGGGTAGTCGTCGAACTCCCGCAGCAGCGCCTCGCGGTCCTCGGGGAAGCCGATCTCCTCGCGGAAGTCGCTCCACGCGGTGGCGCCCTCGAACAGTTCGAACTGGGTCAGGGTGTCCTGCCCGAGGTTCGCCCGCGTCCCGCCGCTCGCGACGAACTTGGCCTCGACGAACGTCTTGCCGCCCGGCGTCTCGACGATCAGGTCGCCCAGCGAGTCGTAGGAGTTGCCGGCGTGGCGCACCGCGGTCAGCCCCGGGAAGTCGCTCCGGAGGCGCTCCGCGAGCGACTCCGCGAGGTCGAGCCGGCCCCGATCTCCGAGGTCGGCGTCCGGCTCCGCGCCGTTCGCGAGCCGCGCCGTCAGCTTCTCCGTGGCCTCGACCCAGCCGCGCTCGTGTTTGCCCATGTGTCGTGTCGGTGTGGGTGTGTGAGGTAAAAAAGCGCCCACTCCGGGAGACGCACTCCCTCGTGGAGCCATCCGACGGCCGGTGACGTTTACCCGGTGGGAACCGTACGGCGGTCCGAGAGCGTGTTTCGGAATGGATGAGGTCGGGGCCGGAATCTTCGTCGGGACGCGGTCGGACGCCGAGGACGAGTCGCTGCTTCGGGACCGCGGCGTCGACGCCGTCGTCTCCCTCACGCACGACGATCCGGACACCGGATCCGTCGCCCGCGTCGATACCCCGATGACGGACGGACCGCAGAACGAGTATTCGGCGTTCGTCGACGCCGTGGAGACGGTCGTGGCGCGTCGCGAAGCCGGGCAGCGCGTCCTCGTCCACTGTTCGGCCGGCGCCTCGCGCAGCCCGGCGGTCGCCGCGGCCGCGATGACGCGTCTGACCGACCGGGGACTCGACGAGGCGTTCGAGCAGGTGCTGGCGCGGCGGCCGGAGGTCGATCCGCACGACGCGCTGGTCCGGCGAGCGGTGACGTTCGTCGCTCGGGATCGGGAGTGAGCGGCGGCGTCGTAGAAAGAGCCTAGGCCGAGATGTCAACCGTCCCGCGAATGATGACGCGAAACTTGTCAGTGAACTCTGCCTCCATCGACGGTCAGTCGCTCGGGACGAATCCCCGATTCGGCGTCACGGTTCCTGACTTCAGGGCGAGTTGACTGTCGCCCGTCCGCCGAGACGGCTGTAGGCCCCGACGGACGTACCTCCGTCCGACGTTCTTCGCGCCGACGTAGTCCGCGTTCCCCGTCTCACCACACGATTGGCACTCGAACTCCGAGCGCGCGATTCGGTTCCCTTCGCTCGTGTGACCGCACTCCGGGCACCGCCGACTCGTGTTCTCCGGTGACACGTACACGACACGGAGCCCCTCCGCGTCCGCTTTGGACTCTACCATGTCCACGAGCTGTCGATGCGCCCACTGGTGGAACTCCTTCACCCGAGGCGCACGGTCTCGGATGTGCCGGAGGTTCTCGAAGGCGATGTACTCGCAGTCGTATTCAAGGGCCTCGTCGATGATGTCGTTGGCGACCTCGTGAAGCGTGTTCCGGACGTGTCGCGATTCCCGCCCACTCATCTGTTGAATCGTTCGGTGCGCGGACTGTGTACCCGTCCGTTGGAGCCGACCGCGGATCCGCTCGAACTCTCGGTGTCGGTGCCGGAGTTCGTCACCGGATGCGAAGTACGCTGTCGAGGTGGTCGCGATGTTTGCGATACCGAGATCGACGCCGAGAACTGTCCTGTCCTCGGTGTCATCCCGTACCTCGGCTCGTTTCTTGGGCTTGGGTTTCCGGAACTCCAAGTGAATGTAGTACCCACCATCGCGCCGTGAGAGTGTGGATTCGGTGATCTCCAACGCCTCGCTGTCGAGGTACTGGTATTGGTATCCGTTCTCGTCGTCCGGCAGCACGAGTTCACATCGGATACGGTCTCCGACTGTAGAAAGAGAGACGGTTCCGTCGTCGAACAACGTCATCGTGCGCGTGTCGTACTTCACCGTGTCTGCCGTGAATTCCGGCCGAGAGGTGGCGTAATCCTCTTCGAGAGCTTCGATATCGTCGATGCCGCTGAGTGCCGCTGCGGCTTGATGAGTTGCGAGTATCGTGTGTTGTCTCCCGAGACGTGTCTCTTCTCGCACCTCGTCGTAGGCGAGCTTTTGAAGACGTGTTTTCCGCGCTTCATCTGCTCTCCATCCGATACGACTGCTGATGTTACAGGCGCGTTTCCACTCAGAGATGGTGGCGTCGAGCAGCGTTCTCTGCTCGCTGGTGAGAGTTAGGCGAGTAATTGCGGTACGTCTCAGGTACTCGTCCGCCACGTCTCTCGATACCGCAGTATGGTACTTAGTGATTATCTCGTGTCACGGGAACTTCACTGCCCTCACCGAGTTCGCTGATCAGAACTCTTCGCGAAACGTACTCTCGAGGACGTGAAAGTGAGGAGAATAAGAAAAGCCTGAGGGGGGATTTGAACCCCCGGTCTCGTCCTTACCAAGGACGCGCTTTACCGCTAAGCTACCCAGGCACGCAACCAGTCGTTGACCGGATTCGACTTTATGGGTTTCGATTCCCGGGCGCAGCGTCGGGGGATCACGGAGCCTCCCCCGGGGGGTCTCTCCCCGATCAGCGGTCGGTCGCGCTGACGGCGCGGTCGGAGATGTCGGCGATGCGGTCGGCGGTCGCGTCCGGCAGCGCCCGGCCCGCGGGCGGGAACTCGCCGTCGCAGTCGGCGGCGAGGTCGCGGGCGTACGCGAGCAGCTCCTCGGGCGTGTCGCCGCCGACCGCGGTGGTACCGGCGACGACCGCGAGTTCGAGCGCATCCACCTCCAGGTTCCGGTCGAGCCCGACCGCCGTCTCTGCGTCCGTCTCCTCGCGGTCGCGCAGCGTCTGGTCGCGGCCGAACGCGCGCACCACGTCGACCGCGGGGCGGGCGGCGTCGGTACACGCCAGAAGCGAGAACCCGCGGGAGACGAGCACGTCGGCCGCGAGGATCTCCATGTCCGCGTCGATGTCGGCGGCGGTCGGCGCCGTCACCCACGGCTCCTCGCGGGCCACCGTCCGGGTGAGTCGCAGCCCCTCGTAGATGAGCTGCACGCCCGCGGCGCGGTCGGCCACGTCGTCGAGGTCGACCTCCGGCTCCAGCGCGCGAGCGGTGACCAGCGCCAGCACGCCGGGGGTCACCGCGGCGTCGACGAGTCGAGAGTCGAGGGCCTCGCGGAGCTGTTCGGGTTCGACGTCCGCGAGCGCCTCGCGCGCGGCGTCACGCGCTCGCGCGGCATCGTCCATTGCCGACAGGTAGATGAGCGAAGGGCAAAGACCTTTGGAAACGAACGGGATTCAGTCCCGTGATCCGCACCCGAACCGACGGCGACGTGCGCGTCGTCACGCTCGACCGCTCCGAGGCGCGCAACGCGATCCGTCCGGAGGATCTGACCGCCCTGAGCGAGGTGTTCGAACGGTCGGAAACCGACGGGAGTCCACCGGTGACGTACCTCCACGGCGCGGGCGACGCCTTCTGTGCCGGCGCCGACCTCGACGCGGTCGCCGCGCTCGACGACCCGGCGGCGTTCGCGCGGCGGGGCCAGCGCGTGGCGACCGCCGTCGAGGAGTCCCCGACGGTCGTCGTCTGCGGCGTCGACGGGGCGGCTCGCGG
>NZ_SGXU01000406.1:0-428 GCF_005435015.1 Halorubrum sp. SP9 | reverse complement strand
CTTCCCCAACATGCAGGACGAGGACGGAACGGTCGCCGTCTTCGACGGCCAGGGTTCGAACGCGTTCGACGTCGAAACGACGACCCAATCCGTTCCCTCCGGTAGTTACACGTTGGAACTGGGCGTCGGGACGGTCGATCTTCAGGGCAGTTCCGGCGGCATCGACGTGGTGGTCGAAGACGAGAGCGGGGCCGTCCTCGGGTCGACGACGCTCGAAGACGGTGACTCGAACTCCGTCGTGTCCTTCAACGTGGGAACGATCGACCCCGAGCAGGACGTCACGGTCCGGTACACGGCGGACAGGCAGAACGACGACCTCGAGATCGACTACCAGCGGTTGGTCGAGCAGTAGCGGTCCACCGGACTGTTATCGCTGCTGATAGGTACGGCCGTTTGTTGATATACCACGCCCGAATCGGTTGAGCCAC
>NZ_SGXU01000405.1:0-428 GCF_005435015.1 Halorubrum sp. SP9 | reverse complement strand
GCCAGCGGGTCGGGAAAGCTCCTCTTGGGCTTCCCCCACAGCCGCGCGGACGTGGTCCTCGGCAAGCTCGTCGGTCGGACTGCCGTCCTCGGCGCGGCCATCGTGGTCGGCCTGACGATCACGCTCGTCGTGGCGCTGGCTCTGTTCGACTCGTTCGCCCCCGTCGACTACGCCGTCTTCACGGCGATGACGCTCGTGCTCGCGCTGGTGTACATCGGCGTCATGGTCGCCATCTCTGCCACGACGGGGAGCGGCGGCCGCGCCATGGCCTTCGGCATCGGCGCCTTCGTCGTCCTCGAGATCCTCGCAGACATCGTCCCGCTGGCGGCGCTCTTCGTCGTCAACGGCTTCTCGGTGCCCTCCGGCGGCGCCGCGGTTCCGGCCTGGGTGGCGTTCCTGAACGTCATCACGCCGAGCACGGCGTACAC
>NZ_SGXU01000404.1:0-430 GCF_005435015.1 Halorubrum sp. SP9 | reverse complement strand
TTATCATTGGCTTAGTTTCGCAATCGTATCCAGAACTATATGTGAAACTATATTATAAATTGGGTGTAACATAGATCACATGGGATCCGACAGCAGGCGCACGTTTGATTGTCCAGAGCCCTGTCGTGATGTCCTCAACATTGTCTTAGCAGAGGAAACAACACTTGTGGATGCTGTATCGAGCGGCGAACTTAATCGCAGAGATATTGAGACGTTTCTTCACTATGCGGCTGATCATGATGTCGAACCCGGAATCGTTCCTCTCGTCAAAATCGTCGATACGCTGCTTGAGGAACGCAATGTTCAAACGGGCGGAGATGCGGGTGCGGCGTCGACGAGCTAAGCACGATTTTATCCGTGGTTATCGCGATCGACTAGTTCTCAAACCGGAGGCCAGCACACACGACAGCCACCACCAGTAGCACCCCGC
>NZ_SGXU01000403.1:0-328 GCF_005435015.1 Halorubrum sp. SP9 | reverse complement strand
CAATAAACAGCCGACATACATCCCAGACGCTATAAGCTGTACGTGCTTTTACCGTCAGATTCTTGGCTGTTTCAATGTCGTCCATTTTGGTTTTCTTTTACCAGTATTGTTCGTTTGATAATGTATTCTTGCTTATTACATTATAAAATCTGTGCAGATCACATGTCAAAACAACTTTTTATCACAAGATAGTACCGCAAAACGAACCTGCGGGCCGTCTAAAAATTAAGGAAAAGCAGCAAAGGTGCATTTTTAAAATATGAAATGAAGATACCGCAGTACCAATTATTTTCGCAGTACAAATAATGCGCGGCCGGTGCATTTTTCG
>NZ_SGXU01000402.1:0-430 GCF_005435015.1 Halorubrum sp. SP9 | reverse complement strand
GACCAAGTTTGTCCAAATTCTCCGCTCTGAGATGGAGTTGCCCCCTTCTCTAAGCAGATCCTGAGGCCTCACTAAGCCATTCAATCGGTACTAGCGACGGGCGGTGTGTACAAAGGGCAGGGACGTAATCAACGCAAGCTGATGACTTGCGCTTACTAGGAATTCCTCGTTGAAGAGCAATAATTACAATGCTCTATCCCCAGCACGACGGAGTTTCACAAGATTACCAAGACCTCTCGGCCAAGGTTAGACTCGCTGGCTCCGTCAGTGTAGCGCGCGTGCGGCCCAGAACGTCTAAGGGCATCACAGACCTGTTATTGCCTCAAACTTCCATCGGCTTGAAACCGATAGTCCCTCTAAGAAGTGGATAACCAGCAAATGCTAGCACCACTATTTAGTAGGTTAAGGTCTCGTTCGTTATCGCAATTAA
>NZ_SGXU01000401.1:216-431 GCF_005435015.1 Halorubrum sp. SP9 | reverse complement strand
AAAGTGTCTAATTGGTCTTGGGTGGGCGAGTCCTCGCGGTCGTCGTAGATGGCGACCTTGATCCGGCCTTTCGGGCAGACGAAGTGGTCGACCTGTCCGCGGTGGTGTTTGTGCCAAGCGCGCGTGATGCCCGGATAAGTCATCGAGTAGTAGGACATCACCGGTTCGGGGTCGTATTGGTCCCAGTCTTCACGGAAGACTTCGACGAGGTGGCC
>NZ_SGXU01000401.1:0-206 GCF_005435015.1 Halorubrum sp. SP9 | reverse complement strand
TGGAGGTCTCTGAGTTGGACGTCGTGAATCATTCTACTAATGGTTGTCCGTTCACGGTTTTGACTTTTCGGTGTCTATCTTAGCATTCATATGCGTTGACGAATAGAACCAATATAAATGAATACGCTCGTTGTTGGACTCGATGGTGGCGAATGGGATGTGATTGATCCTATGATCGAGGCCGGTGAGCTACCAAATCTCGGTCA
>NZ_SGXU01000400.1:0-431 GCF_005435015.1 Halorubrum sp. SP9 | reverse complement strand
AGCTGGGCGTCGGCGCGCTCCGCCGACTGAGATGGTGGTCGACTCCTAGATGTCTCGGCAAGCCGGCCTGCGAGTTCCGTATCTCCAACAGCGTTTCACCCGTTGTCACCCGTACGACTGCGGCGGGGCAAACCAGTGTAGCTCGATCTGAAAGCCGCGCTGAATCCCCAGGTACCCGTCCAAGCAACCGATCGTCCGGAAGAGGTTCGCCGTCACTCGTGGATCCGTTCGGCAACGATCGGTCACGCGGCCAGCGGTGTCATATCGGACGTGATAACCAACAGAATTCGGTCCACCATACCCTCCTGTTGGTTAAACGATTTCCAGCCGCCCACGGGACCGCCGCGGACGACGCGGCGCTATTCGACCGTGACGCTCTTCGCGAGGTTCCGCGGCTTGTCGATCGACCGACCCTTGTCGTTGGCCACGTG
>NZ_SGXU01000399.1:0-432 GCF_005435015.1 Halorubrum sp. SP9 | reverse complement strand
GTCCTGTTCGTCGTCCCCGCCCATCTCCAGAAGAAGTGGATCCGAGACATGGACCGCTTCTTCGACATTGACCTCACACCGGCCGACAGACAGTGGGTCGAAGGAGAACGCCGCCGACTCGGCGAGGAAGGCAACATCTGGGACCAAGACCATCAGCAGCTGGTCACAAGCCAGGCGTTCCTCCGGCAGGAGGAGTTCCAGCCCGCCCTCGACGAGGCGTTCTGGGATGTCGTGGTGGTCGACGAGGCACACAAGGCCGCCAAGCGGGGTGAGTCGCCGAGCAAGACGTCGCAGATGGTTGAACGGGTCGCTGGTAATTCCGACTCACTATTGCTCCTCAGCGCGACGCCACACGACGGCAAGGGCGAAGCATTCCGCTCGCTTGTTGAGTACATCGACCCATTCCTCGTCGCGGAGGACCAAGACCTCTCG
>NZ_SGXU01000398.1:0-432 GCF_005435015.1 Halorubrum sp. SP9 | reverse complement strand
GTGTGTTCATGATCCCACCCTGAGACGGGGTGACCCGTGGAACGCTTCTCCTCGTAGCACCGACTGAGTGTGAGTTTCTGAGTTCATAAGTCTCCCCCGGTTGCTACCAGATAACATTTGTTGGGCTAAGCAGGCATTATGATGGTGCCACTATAATTGTTTCTAAACCTAGTAGTCTATCGAGCCGAAATATACTCTAACCTGTCATTACACGCAAAAACACCATGTATAATCAATGTCATGTCTGGATGATACCGTCCTTTCTTCATAGAGACAGCCACCGAGTCCACGTTAGAAACAGCTGAATGAGCGTTGTGCTCTCGGTGGGTGCCAAATTATATCACGGAGACTGACGGGGTGAGGTACTGAGATATATTCGTCTCACTGCTGAAAACGGACAGCATCTCTGGCCACTTACCGAGAATCGCTCTC
>NZ_SGXU01000003.1:0-146962 GCF_005435015.1 Halorubrum sp. SP9 | reverse complement strand
CAGCGACGAGCCCGCACCGCCTATCGCGCCGAAGGCGGCCGGGTAGACGGCGCCGGCGAGGAGGACGGCGGTGACGACGTCGGGGGCCACGCTCCCGTCGCCGACCGCGTACCGGAACAGGAACGCGCCGACGAGCGCGAGCGGGAGGTAGCCGGCGGCGACGAGCGCGCCCGAGCGGACGCCGTCGAGCGGGGCGTCCGCGCCGGCGACCCGCCCCGCGACGAGGCCGGCGACGAGCAGCAGGAGCGGCGGGACTACGAGCAGGAACCCCGCGCCCTCGGCCTCCATGAGGATGTTCCGCGAGGACGTGCCCCCGAACAGCGCGGGGAACACGGTCTCGACGAAGTGAGCGTTGTAGAACATCCAGCCGGACACCTGCCACGCCGAGATGGGGTCGCCGCCGAACAGCTCGGCGAGGAAGTTGAGCCCGGACAGCCCCTCCTCGATCCGGCCGCTCTGCGTGACGTAGACGGACAGGTAGCCGAGGAGGTAGGCGGCGGCGCCGGCGACCGCGCCGCCGAGCGCCTCTCGCGCGATGTTCCGATTCGAACCCGTCGTCGCGGTCGTTCCACCTGTCGGTGACGAGGACATGCGCCCGGGATCGTTTCGGACGCGGTAAGTGTTTGTTGGGTCGCAGTCACGCCGGTAATTCAACTGAAACGGCCGGTGAAACCTCCGCAGACGGCGAAAATCGCGCGCCGATCACGCGGTCGCCGCTCGCCACTCGTCCTGCGAGATCGTGTACCGGACCTCGTCGTGGACGCTCCCGTCGGCGAAGGTCAACTGATTCCGGAGCCGCCCCTCGCGCCGGCCGCCGAACCGGTCGACGTACTTCTCGATCGCGCGCCGCGACTGCTCGTTGTCGGGGTGGTGGCTCACCGCGACGACGTCTAAGTCGAGGTCGTCGAACGCGACCTCGACGAGCGCGGCGGCGCGCTCGCCGGAGTAGCCGCGCCCCCAGAACCGCTTCCGGAGCCACGTGCCGAGGACCGCCGTGCGCCGCTCCCAGTCGACCTCGAAGCCGCCGAAACCGGCGATCTCTCCCGCGTCGTCTTCCCCCCCGCGGGGCCGGATCACGTAGCTCGCCGCCTCGCCGTCCTCGAAGCGCTCGCGGCCGCGTTCGAGGAACTCCAGCGTCTCCTGCTTCGTCTCGTGGGGGTCCCACGTGACGTACTCGGTCACCGCCTCGATCCCGGGGTCCGACGAGCAGATCCGGTAGCACGTGTCGAGGTCGACGTTCTCGGGTCCCCGCGCCTCCAGCCGGAGCCGGTCGGTCTCGATCGTCTCGGGGAACACACCGGTGCCGACGGCGGCGGACGGATAAACTCTACCGGCGGTCTGGGATCCGTTTCCACGGTCCGACCGGCGCGTTCAGCCGTCGAGCGCGTCGGCGAGGTCGGCGCCCACGTCCGCGATCGCGTCGCGGGCGCGGTCGACCTCTCGCATCGTCATGAACCCGTGGACCATCGCGGGGTAGTTCTCGTAGCGCGTCGCGACGCCGTCCGCGACCAGCCGCTCCGCGTATGCCGTCCCGCCGTCCCTGAGCGGATCGAAGCCGGCGGTGACGACCGTCGCGGGCGCGACGCCGGAGAGGTCGCCGGCGTTGATCGGGTCGGCGTACGGGTTCCGGCGGTGGATATCGTTCCGGTAGTAGCAGTCGGAGAACCACTCGATGTCCTCGCGCGAGAGGACGATCCCGGCGTGTTCGCGCACCGACTCCTGCTCGGGGTCGACGCCGATTCCCGGGTAGAGAAGCGCCTGGTGGGTGATTTCGGGGCCGTCGCGCTCGGCGGCCATGAGCGCCGCCACGGCGGCGAGGGTGCCCCCGGCGGAGTCGCCCGCGACCGCGACCTCCCCGGTGCCGCGGAGCCGCTCCGTCGACGCCGCCGCCCACTCGACGGCGGCGTACGCGTCCTCGACCGCGGCCGGGAACGGGTGCTCCGGCGCGAGGCGGTACTCGACGGAGAGCACCGCGCAGCCGCTCTCCCGCGTCAGGTGCCGGCAGAGCCAGTCGTGCGTCTCGACGCTCCCGAGGACGAACCCGCCGCCGTGGAAGAAGACGACGGTCGGATAGGGCGGGTCGCCGTCCGGGAGGTACAGGCGCGCGTCCAACTCGCCCGCGGGCCCCGGAACCGTCACCGACTCGATCGCCCCGATGCTCGGCGGATTCCGGTTCTGAAGCCGCGACAGGGGACCGGTCAGGAGCCGGAGCAGTTTCAGCTTGTAGCGGCCGTGCGGCAGCGGGATCCGCGACTGGCGGGCGGCTGCGCGCTTCGCCTGCGGATCGATCTGGTCGGCGCTCACGTCGTGGGAGTCGTCGGGCCGCCGACAAGACGGTTGCGGCGGGACGCCGGCGGGCGGCGATCGGTCGCAGCCGCGACGCTCACCGCACCAGCTCGGCCGCTCGCAGTTCTTCCCGGATCGCGTCGCGTTTCACCAGGGCGAAGCCGACGCAGATGATCAGGAAGCCGGCGACCGTCGTGGGGGTGATCCCCTCATCGAGGACGAGCCAGCCGACGACGGCCGCGAACACCGGCGCGACGTAGGAGACGAGGTTGATCTCTATCGGGCCGAGCCGGTCGAGCAGGTCGAAGTAGATGAGGAACCCGATCCCGCTCGCGACGATCGAGAGGTAGCCCAAGGCGAGCAGCGACTCGGCGTTCCAGGCCGCGTCGGCGACCGACTCGCCGAGCGCGAGCGAGATCAGGTGCGTGAGTCCGGCGCCGAGCAGCATCGCCCACGCCTCCATCGTCTCGATGGCGATATCGGCCTCGGAGGCCCGAGAGAGCACGGACCCGAGCGCGAACGACGCCGCCGCGAGCAACACGAGGAGCTTCGAGACGGTGCCGCCGCCGGCGAGGTTCGCGGGGTCCGGGTTCGCGAGGACGACCGCGCCGACGAGTCCGATACCGAGACCGAGCGCGCCGACGGCGGTCAGGCGCTCCGCGGGGAGGAAGGCCCGCGCGAAGACGGTGGTCAAAAGCGGCGAGAGGCTGACGATGACGGCCGCGACCGCGCTGGTCACCGCGGGGTCGGTCTCACCGATGAACAGGAACGAGTGGTAGGCGGCGATGATGAACACGGCCCCGGAAGCGACCTCCAGCCACTGGTCGCGCCCGCGGGGGATCGGGTCGTCGACGGCGTACGCCGCGTACGCGAGCATTACCAGACCGGCCACGTCGTACCGGAACGCCGCGAACAGCACCGGCGGGAAGTACGCCAGCCCCGCCTTGATCGCGACGAACGCGGAGCCCCACGCGGCGGCGAGGACGAGAAACAGCGAGAGGTTTCTGAGACGGCTCACGTCCGCCCTCGTCCGGCGCCGAGCCAAAAGCTTCCGGAAACGGCCGCGGTCGCTGGATCGGCTCGGCGCCGGGCGCGCAGTGCGACGGACGCCCGGGGAGCGTGACAGTCCGGGGAGCGTGACGGCCCGGGCAGCGTGACGGGCCGTTAGCGGACCTGATACCCGTCGGCGTCGCGGGCGACGACGCCCACGTCGGAGAGCCGACGGAGCGCGCCCTCGACCGTCGACTCCCGTGCGCCGACCTCGTCGGCGACCGCGGCGGGCGTGCCGTCGGTCTCGACCACCGCGGCGATGACGGCCGCGAAAAAGCGGCTGTCTGCCTGCCCGCCGAGTCGATCGTCGATCTCGGCGAGGGTGTCCTCGACGCGACCCTGAACCCACCGCTGGGCGAGCGAGAGCTCGCGGTCGAGGTCCTGGAGGCGCGTGAACTCCTCCGCGAGTTCCGCGAGGCCGCCGGTCGCGCCCGATCCGTCCGGTGCCTCGATCGAGAGGTGGGGACACCGTCCGGACATGTCGAGGCTGTTCTTCGCCGGGTAGGCGCTCTTCGCCCCGAAGCCGTACGGCGAGACGCTGACCTCCAGCCGGAGGCTGCGCGCGATCCGGAAGTACTTCCGCCGCTGGTCGTCCGTCGTCGACTCGACGAGACCGGCCTCCTCCAGCTTCCGCAGGTGGTCGATCACCGCCTTCGGGCTCACGTCGAGGTACTCCGAGATCTCCGTGACGTAGCACGGCTTGGTAGCGAGAAGCCGGAGGATGCGTCGCCGGTTCTCGTTGCCGAGGAGATCGAGCAGTACCGCGGAGTCCATTAACGTGTGGTTAGCGTTCAGCGGATAAAAGGTTGGCTTCCGGCGACGACGGTCGGCCGAGCGAGTGGGGCCGCCGGGAGAGCGGCGAGACGGCACCCACCGAAGGGTAGTTACCCCCCGGGCGGCACGCTGGGGTATGGAGACGGCACTCGTGATCCTCGACGGCTGGGGGCTCGGCGACCACGACCGGCGGGACGCCGTGAAGGCGGCCGACACGCCGACGTTCGACGCGGCGACGGAGCGCGGCGCCGACGGGCGCCTCGTCGTCCACGGGCGGCGCGTGGGGCTCCCCGAGGGACAGATGGGCAACTCCGAGGTCGGCCACCTCAACATCGGCGCGGGACGGGTGGTGAAGCAGGCGTACACGCGGATCACGGACGCGCTCGCGGAGGGGTCGCTCTCGGACAACGACGCTATCGCAGACGCGCTCGACCACGCGAGATCGACCGGCGGCCGGGTCCACTTCACCGGCCTCGTCTCCGACGGCGGCGTCCACTCGGACGTGGAACACCTGCTCGCGCTGATCGACGCCGCGGCCGACGCTGGCGTGCCCGCGACGAGCCACGCGTTCACCGACGGGCGGGACACGGCCCCCGAGATCGCCGACGAGTTCCTCGCCGACGTGACCGCGAAGGCCGACGAGCGCGGGACGGGCCACGTCGCGACCGTTACCGGGCGGTACCACGCGATGGACCGCGACGAGAACTGGGAGCGCACGCGGAAGGCGTACGACGCGATCGTCGAACGCGAGGCCCCCCACGAGGCCGAGAGCGCGGTCGCGGCCGCCCGCGAGGCGCACGCCCGCGGCGAGACCGACGAGTTCGTCGAACCGACGCTCGTCGCCGGCGAGCCCGCCCTCGACGACGGGGACGCGGTGATATTCTTCAACTTCCGCGCGGACCGCGCCCGGCAGCTGGTCCGGATGCTCACCGACACCCGGCCCGAGTGGGGCTTCGACCTCGACCAGCCCGAGATCCGCCTGACGACGATGACCGAGTACGACGAGACGTTCGAGTTCCCGGTCGCGTTCCCGCCGGAGATCCCCGCGAACACGATCGGCGAGGTCGTCGCGGACGCAGACGGTACCCAGCTCCGGATCGCGGAGTCGGAGAAGTACCCCCACGTCACCTACTTCCTCAACGGCGGCCGCGAGGTCGAGTTCCCCGGCGAGATCCGCACCATCGTCGAGAGCCCGGACGTCCCCACCTACGACCTCCAGCCCGAGATGTCCGCGTCCGAGGTGACCGACGAGGCCGTCGAGACGATCGCCTCGGACGACCCCGACCTGCTCGTGTTGAACTACGCGAACCCCGACATGGTGGGCCACACCGGCGACTTCGACGCCGCGGTCGAGGCCGTCGAGGCCGTCGACGGACAGCTCGACCGGCTGCTCGACGCGATCGCCGACGCCGGCGCCCACGCGGTCGTCACCGCCGACCACGGCAACGCCGACGACATGGGCACCGCGGACGACCCCCACACCGCTCACACGTACAACCCGGTGCCGTTCGTCTACCTGACGCCCGACGGCGACGACGGCGGGCACGCGGTCCGCGAGGGGGGCTCGCTGTGCGACATCGCTCCGACCCTGCTCGACCTGATGGAGCGCGACCGGCCCGCGGAGATGACGGGCGAGAGCTTGCTCACGGAGTGACCCGGCGGCGCCCGCGACCGCAGCCGAATAAACGATAAACTCGGGATAGATTCCCGCCCGTTCCACGGCGTTTTAATACGCGGTCCCGTCTGTGATCGTTCATGACAGACGAGACCACGCCGGTGATCGCGGCCGCCTACCGAACGCCGCAGGGGAAAGACGGCGGCGTCTACGCGGACGTTCGCAGCGAGGACCTCTCGACGACGCTCATCGACCACGCGCTCGACGAGACGGGGCTGACGAGCGACCACGTCGACGACCTGATGTGGGGCGTCGCCCAGCAGCGCACCGAGCAGGACAACAACGTCGCGCGCGTTATCGCCCTCCTGTCGGAGCTGGGCGAGTCGGTGCCCGCCACCACGATCAACCGCTGGTGCGCCTCCTCGATGCAGGCGGTCATCTCGGCGTCGGACGCGATCGCCGCGGGGAACCGCGACTGTATCATCGCGGGCGGCGTCGAGAACATGAGCCGCGTCCCGATGGACGGCGACTCCTACCAGCACCTCCACCCCGAGCTCTCGGAGACGTACAACGTCTTCCAGCTGCAGATGGGGATGACCGCCGAGAAGGTGGCCGAGGAGTACGACGTGAGCCGCGAGGCGCAAGACGAGTACGCCGCCCGGAGCCACCGGCGCGCGGCCGAGGCGACCGAGTCGGGCCGGTTCGACGACGAGATCGTCCCCGTCGAGACCGACGACGGCCTGGTCGAGGAAGACGAGGGGATCCGCCCGGACACGACCGCCGAGAAGCTCGCCGGCCTCTCGCCCGCGTTCACCGGCGACGGCACTGTCACTGCCGGGAACTCCTCGCAGATCTCCGACGGCGCGTCGCTGACGGTCGTGACGAGCAAGGCGTTCGCCGACGAACACGGGCTCGACGTGCTCGCGGAGGTCGGCACGAACGCGGTCGCCGGCGTCGACCCCACGGTGATGGGGATCGGCCCGGTGCCCGCCACCCGCGGCCTCCTCGACCGCGCCGGCACCGAGATCGACGACTACGACCTCGTCGAGCTGAACGAGGCGTTCGCCTCCCAGTGCGAGTACGCGCGGCGCGAGCTCGGCGTCGACGAGGAGATCTACAACGTCAACGGCGGCGCCATCGCGCTCGGTCACCCGCTCGGCGCCTCCGGCGCGCGCCTCCCCGTCACGCTCCTCCACGAGATGCAGAAGCGCGACGCCGAGCGCGGCCTCGCGACGCTCTGCGTCGGCTTCGGCCAGGGCGCCGCGATCGAGTTCCTGCGATAGACAGCCGCGAGACGGATTTTCGCCACGGCGCGCCTGCGAGCGGCCGCCCCCGGCGGCCGCGAGCCAGCCCGCGAGGGAGTCAGTCGCCGGAGCGAAGCGACGGCGACTGACGAGGCTGGGGAGGCGTGAGGTGCGTGGCTGTGCGGGGCGGGGCGGGACTCGAAGGGGCGGCCGGGAGGCGGGCGCAGGCGACGCAAGGACCGCAAGGAACGAGCGGAGCGAGTGACTGAGGACCGCAGCGAGCGTGCGCCCGCCTCCCGGCCGGGGCTTCGGCGGTGTTCGTGTCCATCGCGTTGCCGTCGTCGATCGCTTACTCGTCGCCGTGCGTGAAGCCGCGGTCGGGGAGCGGGTCGCCGTCGGCGACGACGCGCGACGACTCCTCCTCGGGCGCTTCGGTTACCGTCCCGATCCGCGTAAGCCCGGCCGGACACGCCTCCGCGACCGCCTCCACGTCATCTTCCGGCACCGCACACAACAACTCGAAGTCCTCACCGAAGTGCGCCGCGAGCTCGAACCGCTCTGCCGACCCCTCCGCGACCTCCTCGACTGCGGGATGGGCCGGAACCGCGTCCCGCTCCAGCTCGATCCCGACCGCGCTCGCCTCGGCCAGTTGGTGACACGACCGCGCCAGCCCGTCGGAGGAGTCCATCATCGCGGTCGCGCTCGGGGCCAGCGCGACCCCGTCGGCCACGCGGGGCGTGAACCGGAACAGGTCGTTCGCGCGCTCGACCGACTCCTCCGTCTCCTCTTCGAAGAAGCGGAGCGCCGCGGCTGACCGACCCCACTCGCCGGTGACGCAGAGCGCGTCGCCCGGCCGCGCCCCGTCGCGGGTGACGCTCCCGGCCTCAGTCACGTCCCCGACGGCGGTGGTCGCGGTCGTGAACTCCACGTGTTCGTCGAGGTCGCCGCCGACGTACTCGGCGCCGACCGCCTCGCAGACGTCGACCGCGCCCGCGACGAACGCGTCGAGCTCGTCCGGGTCGAACGCATCGTCGGCGTAGACGGCGACCGCCGCGCGCGCCGTCGCACCCATGGCGGCCACGTCCGACAGCGAGGCGCCGACCGCGCGCCAGCCGGCGGTGTACCGCGTCGTCCCGGGCGGGAAGTCGGTCCGCTCGTGGAGCATGTCCGTCGTGATGACCGTCCCGTCGACGACGGCGGCGTCGTCGCCCGCGTGCGGGAGGTCGGCCGCGATGGCCCGGAGCGCGTCGCGTTCGTTCACTACCCCACGCTCCGCGCGGCGAGGCCAATAAGCGATCGGTCCGGGCGGGCGAGGCCGGGTCGCCTCGGAGTTAGCGGGGTCACCTCGGAGTTGCGCCCGGGTCGCGTCCTCCGATTCGTCCGTTCCGTGTCGCGTGTTGTCATGGAACATTTAAACGGGTAAAACAACATAACGAATATTATCATTATCAATCATTATGTTTATTACTACCCGCCGAATCGTCCCAGTCGCAATGGCAGTATCCGTACACGGACACACAGCGACCCGACGCACGGACTCGATCACCAGACGACCGCCGCAACCGCCCACACGACCCGATGACGACACCTGACGACACGAGCGAAGACACGACCCGACGCACCGACAGCACGACCGACCGGCGCACGGAGTCGGACACGACGACTTCTCCCGAACGGATTCCCGGCCGCATCCCGCCCACCGAGGAGGCGGGCGCGCCGCTGGTTCCGCCGATCGCCACCCGCCGAGCCGCGGGGACGCGGTCGCCCGGCTCGTCACCGCGGACCGAGACCCGCTCCCGAACGCGCCCGCCGACGGACGGCGAGCGCGACGCGCCGCTCGTCCCCGACATGCGTCCCGCCTCGCGGACGCGGACGGACGGGGGGTCGCGATGAGTTCGTTCCGCCGCGCCGTCCCGCTGGCGCCGGCCGGCGACGGCCCGCGACCGGACGCCACGGCGTTCGCGCCGACGAGGCGCACCACCGCGTCGAACCGGACCGCGCCGGAACAGACTGCGCCGAACCGGACCGCGCCCAACCAGACCGCAGACGACGCCGCCACGCAGTAACCCGATGAATCCCAACGAACTCGACGACGACGTCTTCGACAGAGACATCGACAACCCGGCCGGCCGGCGGCTCCGCGAGCTGTTCGACGAGCAGGAGTACACGTTCGCGCCGGGGATCTACCACGCGCTCGACGCCCGCCTCGCGGAGATGGCCGGCCTCGACGCGGCCTACATGAGCGGCTACTCGACCGTCCTCGGCCAGTTCGGCTTCCCCGACCTGGAGATGGTGACGATGAGCGAGATGGTCGAGAACGCGAAGCGCATGGTCGAGGCGACGAACCTCCCCGTCATCGCGGACTGCGACACCGGCTACGGCGGCGTCCACAACGTCCGCCGCGCGGTCCGCGAGTACGAGAAGGCCGGCGTCGCCGCCGTCCACATCGAGGACCAGACCTCGCCGAAGCGCTGCGGCCACATCGCGGGCAAGCAGATCGTCTCCCGCGAGCAGGCGCGGTCGCGCTTCGAGGCCGCGGTCGACGCCAAGCAGAGCGAGGACACGGTGATCATCGCCCGCACCGACGCGTACGGCTCCGCCAACGGCGACTGGGAGGAGCACCTCGAACGCGGCCGGATCTACGCCGACGCCGGGGTCGACCTCGTCTGGCCGGAGATGCCCGACCCGTCTCGCGAGGACGCGGTCGAGTACGCCGAGACGATCCACGAGACGCACCCCGACCTCGACTTAGCCTTCAACTACTCCTCCTCGTTCGAGTGGGGCGCCCAGGAGGACCCGCTCACCTTCGAGGAGCTGGGCGACCTGGGCTACCAGTACATCTTCATCACGCTGTACGGGCTCCACTCGGGCGCGCACGCCGTCTACGAGGACCTCTCGAACATCGCCGAGAACGACGAACAGGCGCAGTTCGACCTCGAGGAGCGGTACATCGGCCACGAGACCGAGAGCCACCACGAGCTCTCCTTCGTCCCGCGCTACCAGGAGGTCGAGGCCGAGTTCGACCCCGAGGCGCGCAAGCGGCAGGAGGAGTCGGCCGGCTTCACCGAGGAGGAGAACGACCCGATCACGGCCTCGGAGGGCGACGACTGATGGGCGGACCGGACGACGTCACGCTCCGACGGAGCCAGCTCGCGACGCCGGGATCCGACCCGGAGATGATCGAACGGGCGCCCGACTCCGGGGCCGACGAGGCGTTCCTCGACCTGGAGGACTCCGTCGCGCCCGCGGCGAAGGTCGACGCCCGCGAGAACGTCATCGAGGGGCTGATCGAGTACGACTGGTCCGACACCCGGCCGTGCTACCGGATGAACGGCGTCGACACCCGGTGGTTCTACGACGACGTGATCGAGGTCGTCGGGCGCGCCGGCGAGCACCTCGACACGATCATGGTGCCGATGGCGAACAATCCGGAGACGGTCGCGACCGTCGACAACCTCCTGACGCAGGTCGAGGCGAACAACGACCTCCCGATCGGAGGCATCGGCCTCCAGGCGCAGATCGAGTCGCCCGAGGCGATGACGAAGGTCACCGACATCGCCCGCGCGAGCGACCGCCTGGAGTCGCTCGTGTTCGGTCCCGGCGACTACACCGCGAACGTCGGCGCCGCGGGGCTCACCATCGGCTCCGGCGGCGGCTACCCCGGCCACTACTGGCACTACCAGCTCGCGCGCATCGCGCACGCGGCGAAGGCGCAGGGGCTACAGGTGATCGACGGGCCGTACGCCGAGATCGAGGACGCGGCGGGGTTCCGCGACTCCTGTCGGTGGGCGAGCCAGCTGGGCTGTGACGGCAAGTGGGCGATCCACCCGAGCCAGATCGAGCCCGCCAACGAGACGTTCGCGCCCTCGCCCGAGGAGGCCGAGAAGGCCCGTCGGATCGTCGACGCCTACGCGGAGGCGAAAGAGCAGGGCAAGGGCGCCGTCTCGGTCGACGGCGAGATGGTCGACGAGGCGACAGACAAGATGGCCCGCGGCATCGTCGCGCGCGCCGAGCAGGCGGGGATCCTGTAAGGTCACCTCGCGCCGCCCCGCGCTCGATTCCCTGTGGGCATCTCCTTTTATTTCGTGCCCGGTTCTACTCCGAGATCGCGCCGCGTTCACGGAGTTCGTCGATGTCGTCGTCGCCGTAGCCGTACTCGCGGAGGACCGACTCCGTGTGTTCGCCGAGCGCGGGCGGGTGACGGCGGACCGTCGTCGGCGTCCGCGAGAGGTGCATCGGGGAGCCGGGGAACCGTACCGTGCCGGCGGTCGGGTGCTCGGCCGTTTCGAGCATCCCGCGCGCCTCGATCTGGGGGTCGGCGAACACCTCGCTCACGTCGCGGACGCGGCTCGCGGGGACGTCATGGTCCGCCAGCCGCTCGACCGCCTCGTCGGTCGTCATCGCGGCGAAGGTCTCCTCGAGCTCGCGGTCCAGCTCCTCCCGGTTCCGGACGCGCCCCTCGTTCTCCTCGAACCGTTCGTCCGCGAGCAGGTCCGGACGGTCGAGCGCCTCGCACAGCGGGGGCCAGAACCGGTCGGACGAGCAGGCGACGACGACGTAGTCGTCCGCCGTCTCGAACGCGCGGTAGGGGACGATGTTCGGGTGCTTGCTCCCCATCCGCCCCGGCGGCTCGCCGCTGGCGAAGTAGTTCGTCGCCATGTAGCTGGTCCAGGCGGCCTGGCCGTCGAGCAGGCTCACGTCGACCTTCTGGCCGCGGCCGTCGCCGAGCTCGCGTTCGAGCAGCGCCGCGAGGATCGCCTGCGTCGCGTACATCCCGGCGCCGATGTCGGCGAGCGCGACGCCGATCCGGACCGGCGGGCCGCCTTCGACCCCCGTGAACGACATGAACCCGCCCCGGGCCTGCATCGTGATGTCGTAGGCCGGCTCGTCGCGGTCGGGTCCCCACTCGCCGTAGCCGGAGATGGCGCAGTAAACGAGCCTCGGGTTCTCGTCCGCGAGGTCGCCGTAGCCGAGGCCCCACTCCTCCGTCTTGCCGACCCGGAAGTTCTCGACGAGCACGTCGGCCTCGCGGGCGAGGTCGCGGGCGACCGCGCGGCCCGCCTCGGTCGTCAGGTCCAGCTGGATCGAGCGCTTGTTGCGGTTGACGCTCACGTAGTAGGCGCTCTCCGCGCCGTCGTCGCTCTCCGCGCCCTCGTCGTCGCTCCCGCCGCCCTCGCCGCCGTCACCCCTGCTGAACGCCGGCGGGACCCACGTCCGGGTCTGGTCGCCCGGACCGGGCCGTTCGACCTTGATCACCGCCGCGCCGAGGTCGCCCAGCTGCATCGTACAGAACGGCCCGACGAGCACCCGAGAGAGGTCCAGCACCGTGAGCCCGTCCAGCGGCCCCACGTCGCCCTCGGGATCGCGCGCTTCACCGACCACGCGAGATCGCCTCCGCGGACCGTCGCCGTGTCCGGTTCATGCGATCCGGCTCAGCCGCCGGGCTACTGAGTGTTGCGGCGGGGTCGAAGCCGAGCGAAACGGGAGGGACGACCGGATCAGGCCGGGAGGGTGTCGATCCCGTCGATCTCGACGTAGCCGTAGCCGCAGTCGGGGCAGCGCCACTTCGTCTTCTCGCCGAGGTGGAGGGTCATCGCCGCGGTCCGGTAGAACGAGCGGGTCTCGCCGCACGCGGGACAGTCCACGTCCTTTTCGAGCGCCATGTGCCCCGGTCGGTCCGGGGCGGTGTTGAACCTACTGATTCGGGTACGGGAAACTCACCACACCGGTGCGAGCAGCAGCGCGACCGTCGCGGAGATGAAGGCGAGCTTCAGCGCGGTGTTGACGACGATCACCTTTGTGCCGAACGACGCGCCCCAGATCCCGTACTGGAAGGGGATCGAGCGCCGGAACGTCGAGACGGCGAACGAGAGGATGCTCCCGATGAGCAGCGACGCGACCGCGGTGCGGGCGGTGAAGGTGCCGGCTTCGGTCCCGGCCAGCGTCGCCGCGCCCGCGGTCGTGTCGAGCGTGAACACCGCGATGACGGGTACCGCTTCGCCGGGGAGCCCGAGCACGCTCGTGATCGGCTCCGCGACGTCCGTCAGCGCCGCCACGTCGTAGGTCGTGACGAGCCAGATGACGAGCGTGTACACGACCGCGAGCCGCGGGACGATCCGGCGGAGCGTCCCCCACGACTTCTCGGCTGCGTCGCGGACGCGCTCCCGGTCGGTGCGGTCGTCGTCTTCGGGCCCGGTCGCGTCGACGTCGTCGAGCGCGGACCGGTCGACGTTCGACTCGGAGAGGAGCAGTCCGCCGGCGACGACGCCCGTGACCGTGATCAGCAGCGCGATGCCGGCGCGCGCGCCGACGTAGACGGCGCCGGTGGTGACCCCGAGGATCGGGATCAACACCGGGACGTAGTAGGTGAACACGTGCTGGACGAAGCCGAAGAACGTGTTCATCACCACCGCGACGAGCGTCGCGCGGTCGTCGAGCAGCCCGGCCTCGCGGTACTCCGCGAGCGTCGCGTAGCCCGCGGTCGTCGACGCCGCGGTCGTGAGGATCGCCGTGCCGACCTCGTCCGGGAGATTCGCCGGCCGCGTGAGCCATCCCGCGACTCCGGCGACGTACCGGACCAATCCGAACGCGACGGCGACGTTGGCGACGAAGACGCCGCCCGCGATGAACGCCGTGATCCGAGCCAGCCGGGGGACCACGTCCGCGAGCAGCGCCGCGAGGTCGGCGGCGACCGATTGCACGAACCGACGTACGCGAGGGGCGCTCAAATGGCCGTCGGAACGCGCGCCCGTTCGCGTCCCGTCGGAACGCGCGCCCGTTCCAGGCGCGCGGGGCTTATGTCGCCCCGCGGAGAACGCCCGCTCGATGGCTCCCGCCGAGGACGACATCTCGATAGACGAAAAGCGCGTGTACGCGGGCAGCGCCGGCCGCACCGACGCCTACGTCGCGACGGGGGCCGGAGTCGTCCGCGTCTCGCTGTCGGCCGACAAGGTCGGCGCGTTCGACATGGTCGCCCGCGACCCCGCCCGCGACGTCGCGGTCCTCTCGCGCGGCGACGGGGCCGCCGACCTCGTCGCCGCGGCCACGCCCGACGGACTCGCCGTCGCCGCGGTCGGGGACGACCCGGAGTTCGCGCTCGTCGACGACTGTCCGGCGGTCGCGGTGGGCGCGACGGGGGCGCGTGACGGGTCGCTCCTCGTCGCCCGCGAAGACGGCGCGGTCGGGCGCGTCGAGTTACAGGGGGGCGAGGAGGGCGGCCCGTCGGCAGCGCCGTCGACGACGCGCCTCGGATCCGTCGCGGAGCCCCGCGCGGTCGACGGCGCGCTCGTCGCGGGCGCGGAGGGGGTGTACCGGGCGGGCGAGGACGGACTCACGGACGTCGGCCTCGACGACGCGCGCGACGCGGCCGGGTCCGGGACGCCCCTCGCGGCGACCGGTGCGGGGCTCTACTGGCTCGGCAACGGCTGGATGACGGCTCGCGAGGGCGCCGCGGACGCGGTCGCGGCCGACGGCGACGGTCACGCGATGGCGGTCGTCGACGGCGATCTGTTGGTTCACTCGGGTGCGGGCGAGTGGGAGGACGAGACGTGGGCGGTCGCGGACCTGCCCGTGGACGAGACGGTCGTCGCGCTCGGGTACGGGCCCGGCGTGTCCGTGGTGGTTACGGGGGTCGGGACGCTCTGCGTGGATGCGGGAGACGGCTGGCGCCACCAGGTGGTCGGCGTCCGCGAGGTGGCAGGCGTGGCGCTCGCGGACGTGGAAGAAGACGAGTGAGACGCGGGATCGCTCGGCGTCTCTCCGTTGCTGCCGGCGCGGCGAACACCGCCGAAGCCCCGGCCGCGAGGCGGGCGCACGCTCGCTGCGGTCCTCGGTCGCTCGCACTGCTCGCTCCCTGCGGTCCTTACGTCGCCTGCGCCCGCCTCGCGGCCGCCCCTTCGAGTCCCACCCCGCACCGCTCCGCACAGCTCCTCACGCCTCCCCACCCTCGTCGCTCGCTTCGCTCGCGACTCCCTCGCGCGTGCTGACTCGCGGCCTCCGCTTCGCTCCGGCCGCTCGCCGGCACGCGCCACCGCCTCGTTCATTTGTAAATAAAAAGGTCGATATCCGCTCTAGCCGTTCCTACGCGCTCGGTAGGTCGACCGGCTCGCCGTCGGCGTAGACGGTCGGGTTCCGGACGATGCCGTCGAGGTGGAGCGGCGCGTCGGTCTCGCCGCCGATCCCGGCGTTGTCGCCGATCGCGATGTGAACGGTGCCGCCGGCCTTCTCGTCTAAGAGGACCGAGCCGACCAGTTCCTCGACGCCGCCGTTGGTGCCGATGCCGAGCTCCGCGAGGTTGTAGGCGGCGTCGCCGACCGCCTCGGCGGCGGCCTCCACGTCGGCGCGGATCTCCTCGTCGCCGATCTCGGTCACGAACCCGTCCTCGACCTCGAACGCGAGCGTCTGCCCCTCGTCGAGCAGGCCGTGAGGCATCATCGTCCCGTCGACGACGAACGTCCCGGTCGCGGTCTCGGGCGCGACGAACACCTCGCCCGCGGGGAGGTTCGAGAAGTCGCCCGGCTCCCGGACCATCCCCGTGTCGGCGAGCCACTCGCGGTCGCCGATCCCGAACGTGATGTCGGTGCCGGCGGGCGCGGTGACCCGGACCTCCTCCGCCTCCCCGACCTGCGCGAGCACGCCGTCGCAGGCGGCGTCGATGGCGGCGTAGTCGGCGTCGAGCCCGGTCGTGAACACGTCCTCGGTGATCCCCGGGAGGGTCGCGCCGCGCGCGCCGGCGTCGCAGGCGGCGCCGCGAGCGCGGGTGTGACTCAGGCTCTTCGTCGTCGGCGCGAGGAAGACGTCGGCCTCTCGCATCGCGGCCGCGACCGGCTCCGGGGGTTCCGTCCCGTGCTGGTCCGCCGGCGGATATCGCAGGACCGTCGCGTCGTCGGTGACGTCACTCGCCGCCGCGTAGAGCGCCTCGCCGATCGGCTCGCGCTCGTCGTCGGTAACCACGACGACCGACTCGTCGGGCGCGACGTTCAGACACTGTTCGACCGCGGTCGACGCGGCGTCGGAGAGGTCGGTTGCCATACCCGCGTCTCCGTCCGGCCGGGCGTTAGGCCTTGCCATCGACGAATTCACTCTATTCCGTAACCGAATTATTTACGTCCGGTGCCGATCGCCGTCGAATTAACCGACCGCTTACTCGTGGGGTAGTTAATTTCATTTTGCTGTTCTCGAAAACATTATGTCGGTCCCCGAGCGACGGACAGGCATGATACGCGTGGGCGTCAACGGGTACGGCACGATCGGGAAGCGGGTCGCGGACGCCGTCGCGGCTCAGCCCGACATGGAGCTCGCCGGCGTGACGAAGGCGTCGCCCGACTACGGGGTCGAGGCCGCTGCTCGCCGCGACTACGCCCTGTACGCGGCCGTCGAGGACCGCGCCGACGAGTTCGCGGCCGCCGGCGTCGACCTGGCCGGAACCCTCGGCGACCTGCTCGACGCCGTCGACGTCGTCGTCGACTGCGCGCCCTCCGGCGTCGGGGAGCGCAACGCGCCCGTCTACGAGGCCCACGACACCCCGGCGATCTTTCAGGGCGGCGAGGACGTCGCCGTCGCAGACGCCTCGTTCAACGCCCGCGGCCGGTTCGAGGCGGCGCGGGGCGCCGACTCCGTCCGGGTCGTCTCCTGTAACACCACCGCGCTCTCGCGGCTGCTCGCGCCCCTCGACGAGACGTACGGCGTCGAGAAGGCGCGCGTCACCCTCGTGCGCCGCGGCGGTGACCCGAGCGAGACCGACCGCGGTCCGATAAACGACATCGTCCCCGACCCGGCGACGGTCCCCTCTCACCACGGCCCGGACGTGAACGAGATACTTCCCGACCTCGCGGTCGACACCGCGGCGCTGCGGGCGCCGGTCACGGCGATGCACACACACAGCGTCAACGTCACCCTCGAGACCGACCCCGACTCGCAGGCCGTCCGCGACCTGCTCGCCGGCGAGAGCCGCATCTTCCTCGTCCCCGAGGCGGCCGACGTCGACGGCGCCGGCGCCCTGAAGGAGTACGCGGCCGACGCGGGCCGCCCCCGCGGTGACCTCTGGGAGAACTGCGTCTGGGAGGAGTCGATAAGCGTCGCGGGACGGGACCTCTACCTCTTCCAGAACGTCCACCAGGAGGCGGACGTCGTCCCGGAGAACGTCGACGCGATCCGCGCGATGGCGACCGACGTCGACGCGGCCGAGTCGATCGCGCGCACGAACGAGACGCTCGGCGTGGGCCTCGACAGCCGACTCGGGGGCGGCGACGCGGCGCACACGGAGCTGACGGCCGACGACTGACGGCCGCTACCAGTTCTCTCCCCTCGTCGCTGCCCGGCGGCAGCGGTCACTCGCTCGGTCGCGTGACGAGGAACGTCCGCCCGCCGCGGCGTTCGAGGTGGACCTCGCTGCCGTCGACGCGGTTCGCCCGGACCCGTTCCGGGAGGCGGTCGGTTCGACACTCGGTGACGTCCACGCGCGTCGGCGTCGCGTACCGCGGTCGGTCGGCGGTGACTGCGCTCATACGTCTCGGTCGAGCCGGAACGCACCTATAACCGAGCCGTCCGCGGAGTGAAAGTGAAAGTGGAGGGTTCCGGCTCGCCGGCGGCCGGCTCGAGACCTCGACCGGGCGGAGACTCCCGCTTCGGTTCCCGCTTAACGACGGAGGTCGGTCGCCTCGTCGTCCTCGACGAACCGCACCGTGAAGTAGTCGTAGCCGCCGTAGGCGGCGTCGAGCGCGCCCATCCACCAGTTCCACCGTTCGACCAGCGAGGAGCCGTCCGGCGCGTCCTCCAGGTGGCCGATCACTCCCGCCACGGTCAGTCCGTGGCCGCGGTCCTCGGAGGGTCGTTCGGAGTCGACGAGGTCGCGGGCCGCCCGCGAGACGGCGCGCCGTTCGGCCTCGCTCCCGCCGAACTCGTCTTCGAGCGCGCTCTCCAGGCGCTGTCTGTCCATACCCGTGTTTAGGGGTTGTGGGTATATGAGTCGCGTGGTAGGGGGTGGCACGTCCGGTGTGCCGGCGGGCCGGGGTCCGACCGCGTCCCCGGCTCACAGCCGTGCCGCGAGCGCGAGAAACAGCAGCGAGAACGGCGCCGTGAGCAGCGCCAGCGCCAGTCCGCCCGCCCCCTCGCCGGCCGCGACGGCCATGAGGAGGCCGACGACGAGCGAGAACGACCCCAACACGGCGAGCGTGAGCCGTTCCGGGACGCTCGCGCGGTCCGGGCCGTCGCTCGCGGAGAGCACCGCGTCGAGCGCCGACTCGACCGCGTCGGCGCGGTCGGTCGGAACGAACAGCCACGGCGTCGACCGGAACCACGCGTTCCCGCGGTACGCGAGCAGGAACAGCGTCGTCCACCGGAGGTCGATCCGCCGCGTCCGCACGACCGACCCGAGGTCGTCGCTCCGGGTTCGGTCGTAGCTCGGGTCGGTCCGCTCGACCGTCGCTTCGGCCGGATCGAGCCGGACGACCTTCCCCGACGACTGGGCGACGGCCGGCACGAACCAGACGAGCCAGAACAGCGGCCAGAAGGCGGGGAGAAAATCCGTCGGGAGCGCCATCGCCGCGGCGACGACCGCGCCGAGCCCGGCGAGCGTCCACCCGGGACTGAGCGCGCCCGCGGCCTCGCGCAGCCGGGAGACCGTCAGCTCGCTGACGGGGGTCTCGCGGTACCAGACGTACAGCGAGGGGAGGGTGGCGACCGCGAGCGCGAACAGGAACCCGACGGCGACGGCGGCCTCGGCGAGGCCGACGGTCGGCGGCTCGAACCCGCCGGCCCCACTGAGCGCGGCGACGGCGACGGCGCCGATTCCGACGAGGACCGCGCCGACGATCCCGCCCGTCGCGCCGGCGGCGAGCGAGCGGAGCCGGTCGTGGCGGACCGGTCCCCACTCGATCGCCCCGGGTCCGGGACCGCGACCCCCGTCGACGCCGGCGGCGGTTCCCGAGTCGTCGCGCTCGCTCGGCTCCTCGCGCTCGGCGTCCTCGACCGATTCGGGGGGGTCGACGGCGTCGACCGCGTCGGCCGCGGCCGCGGGTCCGCGCTCGGAGGGCATACGCGCGAATTACCGCGGGTCAGATAAAAATCGTGAGGGCGGTTCCGCCGGCTTCCGCCGAAAGACGGCGCGCTCCGCTACGCGCCGGACTCGTCGGGGTCCGCGTCCGCCGCCGGCGGCTCGGCGGGCTCGACGTTGCCGAGGCGGAGCGCGTTGCCGGTGACGCCGAGGCTCATCCCCATGTCGCCGACGACCACGGCCATCGCGACGCTCACGTAGCCGAGCGGTGCGCCCGCGGCGAGCAGCGCCTTGACGGCGAGCGAGGCCCCGATGTTCGTCCGGATCGTCGAACTCGCGCGCGAGGAGAGGTCGATCACGTACGGGAGCCGCGTCAGGTCGTCGGCCATCAGCGCCACGTCCGCGGTCTCGATGGCGGTGTCGGTGCCGGCGGCGCCCATCGCGATACCCACGTCTGCGGCCGCCAGCGCGGGCGCGTCGTTGATCCCGTCCCCGATCATCGCGACGCCGCCGTCGGTCTCGGCCGCGAGTTCCCGCACGGCCGCGACCTTCTCGTCCGGGAGCAGCTCCGCGCGCACCTCGTCGACGCCGACGCGCTCGCCGATCGCCCGGGCGGTCCGCTCGTTGTCGCCGGTGAGCATCGCGACGCGGTCGACCCCGAGGCCGTGGAGCCGGTCGACGACCCACGCCGCCTCCGGGCGGACGGTGTCCGCGACCGCGATGACGCCCTCCAGCTCCGCCTCGGTCCCCACGAGGACGACCGTCTTCCCCTCGGCCTGGAGCCGGGGGATCGTCTCGCTCGCCAGGTCGAGGTACCGGCCGTGGTCGCAGGGCTCGGGTTCGGTGACGCTTGCGCTCGCGTCGTCGTGGGCGTCGCCGTCCGCGTCGCGCTCCCGAATCACGCCGCCGTCCGAGCGGACGTGCGCGTGGCTCAGGTCGAAGCCCAGCTCCTCGAACAGCGAGGGCTTGCCGGCGTAGTGGGTCTCGCCGTCGAGGTCGGCGCGGACGCCCTCGCCGGTCAGCGCCTCGAAGTCGGTGACGTCGGTCTCGGCCGTCGATCCGTCGACGGCGGCCGCCTCGCCACCCGTCTCGGCGCCGTGCGCGACGATCGCCGCCGCGACCGGGTGCTCGCTCCGACGCTCGATGGCGGTCGCGCACGCGAGGACGTCGTCGGCGTCGCGGTCGCCCAGCGGGACGACGTCGGTCACCGACAGTTCGCCGCGCGTGAGCGTCCCGGTCTTGTCGAGCGCGACGGCGTCGACGTCGCCGGCGGCCTCCAGGTGCTCGCCGCCCTTGATGAGGACTCCGTTGCGAGCGGCCGCCGTGACGCCGGAGACGACGCTGACGGGGGTCGAGATGACGAACGCGCACGGACACGCGACCACGAGCAGCGTGAGCCCGCGGACGAACCACGTCTCCGCGCCGCCGCCGACGAGGACCGGGCCGAGCGTCGCGGTGGCGATCGCGCCGACCACGACGATCGGGGTGTAGACGCTCGCGAACCGGTCGACGAACCGCTCGGCGCGGGTCTCCTCGCCGTTGGCGGCCTCGACGAGCTCGACGACCTTCGCGATCGTCGACTCCTCCGCGGGCGCGGTCGCCTCGATCTCGAGGTAGCCGGCCTCGTTGATCGAGCCGGCGTACACCTCGTCTCCGAGCGCCTTCTCCGCGGGGACCGACTCGCCGGTGATCGGCGACTCGTCGACGGCGCCGGAGCCCTCGCGGACGACCCCGTCGAGGGGGACGCGCTCGCCGGGGCGCACCGCCAGCCGCTCGCCCGTGGCGACGCTCTCGGCGGGCACCGTCACCTCCTCGCCGTCGCGGATCACGACCGCCTCGTCGGGCGACAGCTCCATCAGCTCGCGGAGGGAGGTGCGCGCCCGGTCGATCGAGTAGCGTTCGAGGAGCTCCGCGACCGAGAACAGCACCGCGAGCGTCGCCGCCTCGAACGGGAGGTCCACGAGCAGCGCGGCGACGACGCCCACGCTCATCAGGAGGTCGATATCGAGGCTCAGGCCGCGAAGCGAGTAGAAGCCGTTCCGGAAGATCGGCGGGCCGGCGACGGCGACGGCCAGCAGGTACGCGACCGACGCGCCGGTGACGGCCCACGGTCCGAGGAAGCCGACGCCGCCGATAGTGGCGAACGTCGGGTCGAGGCCCGGGAGCAGCCACTCCAGGACGAGCCCGACCGCGAGGAAGGCGCCGCCGACCGCGGTCGCGACCGCACGGGGGCTCGTGAACAGGTCGTCGGCGACGCCGTCGGACTCGGCGTCCGCGACCGCGTAGCCGGCGCGCTCGACGGCGGCCGTCAGCGCCTCGGCGTCGGTCCGGTCGGGGTCGTACGCGAGGACGACGACGCCCGTCGTCGGGCGGGTGTCGACCGAGAGGACGCCCTCGCGGTCCAGCGCCCCCTCGACTTTCCCGGCGCACGACGCGCAGTCCATGTCCGGCACCGCGAGCCGGAGCTGCGCCCCGTCGGGGCGATCGGTCGCCTCGCCGGGCCGTCGATCGGTCGACCCCGCGTCGGGGCCGTTCGATTCGCGTGTGTCACTCATTGGGTCCCCCTATCCGCCGCAGCGTTATTAATTCGGCTGCCATTCTTGCGGGTTATTTTATAAAATATTATTAAAATAGAACTTAGAGATAATAAAACGTCCGCGAGTGTTTATCCGTCTATGGGCTACTCGCGGGGTCGGTGAGTGGGATCGTCGTCACCTTCGCGCTCGCCGCGTTCGGGAGCCTCGTCGGGCTGGTCGGCGGGCCGCTCGGGAGCCTGCTCGCCGTCGCCGGCGTCCTCGCGGTCGGGCTGTTCCTCACGTTCCTGTTCGCGGTCGACTCGGCGCTCGCGGGCGCCATCGGCGGCGGCGTCGGAGAATAGCCGCTGTTTTCGCGAGAGTATCATTTTTAAGCGAGTCAGAAGAGGCAGCCTTCCACACTGGCGCGCGCCTCCGAGCGGGCCTGTGGCCCGCGAGGAGCGCGTGCGAGGGAGTCGGTCGCCGAGCGAAGCGACGGCGACCGACGAGGATGGGGAGGCGTGAGGTGCGGTTGCTGTGCGGGGCGGGACTCAAAGGGGCAGCCGTGAGGCGGGCGCAGGCGACGTAAGCACCGTAGGAACGAGCGAAGCGAGTGACGAGGAGCGCAACGAGCGTGCGCCCGCCTCACGGCTGGGGCTTTGGAGGTTTTCACCGCGGATCCGCCAGCATCCATTTATAAATGATCGGCTGGGGCTCCGGAAGGATTCGCCACTACGGGCACCGCGATGCCTTATAAAAAGATGATCGGAACAGCAACGGAACCGACTACTCCACGATCAGCTACTTATTACGCGCTCTCGACGGCGTCGAGGACCGCGTCGTAGTCGGGTTCGTTCGTCGGGTCGTCGGCGACCCAGTCGTAGACGACCTGGCCGTCGTCGTCGATCACGAACACGGCGCGGTTCGCGATCCCGTGGAGCCCGAGCTCGGCGATGTCGATCTCGAGGTCGTACGCCCTGATCGCGTCGCCGGCCATGTCGCTCACGAGGTCGAACTCGATGCCGTGTTCCTCGCGGAACGCGCCCTGCGAGAACGGCGAGTCGGCGCTGATCCCGAGCAGGGTGGCGCCGGCCCCCTCGAACGCGTCGGCGCGTTCCTGGAACGCGATCATCTCGTTCGTACACGGCGGCGTGAACGCGCCGGGGAAGAACGCGAGCACGACCGGCCCGTCGCCGACGTGGTCGTCGAGGTCGAACGGCTCGTGGTCGCTCGTCCCGATCGTCGCGGTGAACGTGGGTGCGGCGTCGCCTGTGGATACCATCGTCACGTCGTACGGTCGATTCACCCAAAAGGCTTGTCGCGACCCCGTTCGGTGCCGGTATCGGCGCGGGAGGGGTCGGACCGCGTCGGGGCTACTCGCGGTCGAGGTACTCCTGCTGGACCGCGACGATCTCCGACGAGTCCTCGCAGTCGGCGTACCGCCGGAGCGGCTCCGCGTTGAGTTCGAGGAACGTCTCGCCCCACGTGAACTTCGCGAGGACGCGCTCCGCGTGGTCGCGCTCGCCGAGGATTATCAGCGCGGCCGCGAACGCCTCGACGGTGGTGAGCCGCATCGGCCGCCCGAAGTTCACGGGGTTCGCGGCGACGAGGTACGGCAGCGCGCGGTGTTCGCCCGGGAGCGTGAACTGCTTCTCGCCGGCCGACTCCCACGAGCAGTCGAGCGCGACGAGCGCGTTCTCGCGAGCCATCTCGGCGTCCGCGGGCGAGAGCGCCCGCTCCGCGTGGGGGTTAAGGACGACTCCGTACGGCGTGGCCCGGTCCGAGCGGTGAAGCTCCGCGAGGTCGAAGCGCGAGAGCTTCCGGGCCGTACACTTCTCGGGGTCGTCGTCGCCCTCGTACCGGACGTGGAGGTCCACACCTCGGGTTCGGCGGAGCCGGACATAAGCCGTGCGGACGGTGACCGGTTACCGCGCAAAAATGAGGGAAGCCGAGGCCCGCGGCCCGTCACGGGGCGCGGGTCCGCGTCACGATCGGCTCGTCGTCGTCGGTTTCCGACGGGACGCGGGTCCGCGTCCCGATCGGCATCGATCCGTCTTCCGTCGATTGCTCACACATTACACGCGACGGTCTCACCTCACCACGGAAAACAGTTCGGCTAAGTGATTCATTATTCCGGGGATATCCTAATATCCGTTTACTCTACAGACGCGGAGTGGCACGTACACGAGTAATTATTGATTTTCGAATCCGATTCTCGTATTCGATCTCGAACTCTTACTTCGTGGTTCGCTCCGAGCCGCGTCGCGCCGACTTGGGGAGCTTCAAACCCCGCCGGATACCGTCAAACCGGCCCGGTACCGGCGGGGTTTTTCCTCGTCGCCACGCAGGTACATGTATGGAGCTGTTCGCGGTCCCGGACCTCCCGGAGATCCGGGCGGGAGACGACCTCGCGGCCATGATCGACGAGCGCGTCGACCTCCGCGAGGACGACGTCGTCGTCGTCGCCAGCACGGTCGTCTCGAAGGCCGAGGGGCGCGTCTTCGACCTCGCTGACTTCCCGGCGAGCCCGCGAGCGGAGGCGGTCGCCGACCGCCTCGGCGAAATTGCGGGCGAGGAGAAGGACCCGCGCTTCGCGCAGGCCGTCATCGAGGAGTCGACGGAGCTGATCACCGAAGCGCCGTTCCTCCTCACCGCGACCCGCTTCGGGCATATCGGCGTCAACGCGGGCATCGACCGCTCGAACGTCCCCGACGGCGACCTGCTGCTGCTCCCGGAACGGCCCTCCGAGAGCGCCGAGCGGATCCGCGAGGGGATCGCGGCCGACCGCGTCGTCGTCAGCGACACCTGCGGCCGCCCCTTCAGACACGGCCAGCGCGGGGTCGCGATCGGGTGGGCGGGAATGCCCGCGAGCCGCGACTGGCGCGGCGAACGCGACCGCGACGGCCGCGAGATGGGCGTCACCGTCCAGAACGTGGTCGACGAGCTCGCCGCCGCCGCCAACCTCGTCGCCGGCGAGGGCGACGGGGGCACCCCGGTCGTCGTCGTCCGCGACTGGGCGTTCGGCGACCACGACGGCTCGGACGAACACTTCCGCGAGGTCGAGGGCGACTTCGTCCGGCAGGCGCTGCGCGACTGGAGCTACGAGGAGTAACTATGCTCGGCATCGAACTCACCCCCGAACACGAGTTGTCCCGCCTCGTCGACCTCGGCGTCCGCGCCGAGGACGCCGGCTACGACGCCGTCCACTCGACGTGTCACTACAACAACCGCGACCCGTGGGCGTTCCTCTCGCGGCTCGCGGCCGCCACCGACTCGGTCCGGCTCGGCCCGGGCGTCGCGAACCCCTCCGAGACCCACCCCGTGACGCTCGCCTCGAAGGTCGCCACCCTCGACGAGCTGTCGGAGGGGCGCGCCGTCCTCGGTATCGGCCCCGGCGACCCCTCGACGCTCAAAAACCTCGGACTCGAAGACGAGCGCGGACTCCGTCCCGTGCTGGAGGCGTTCAAGACCGCACAGAAGCTGTGGGCCGGCGAGCGCGTCGACCACGAGGGGACCTTCGACGCCGCGGACGCGGGGCTCAACTACGAGCCTCCGCAGGGCGCCGACGTCCCGGTTCACGTCGGCGGCGAGGGGCCGCACATGTGCCGGATGGCAGCGAAACACGCCGACGGACTGCTGTACAACGGCTCGCATCCGAAGGACCTCGCGTGGGCCCGCGAGCAGGTCGACGACGGCCTCGCGGATCGCCCCGACCGCCGGGGCGAGTTCGACCTGATCGCCTACGCCGCGGTGTCGGTCGCCGAGAGCGAGGCCGCCGCCCGCGAGGCCGCCCGCCCGCCGGTCGCGTTCATCGCCGCGGGTGCGGCCCCCCCCGTCCTGAAGCGCCACGGGATCGACTCGGACGCGGCGAGCGAGATCGGCGAGCGCGTCTCCGCCGGCGAGTTCTCGGCCGCGTTCGAGCGCGTGACGCCCGCGATGGTCGACGCGTTCTGTATGGCCGGCACCCCCGAGACCGTCCGCGAGCGCGCCGCCGCCGTCGCCGAACACGCCGACGGGCTCGTGGTCGGGTCGCCGCTCGGACCCGACTTGGAGAGCGCCGTCGACCTCGCGGCCGAGGCGGTCGACGGACTGTTCTGAGGCGCCGCGACGCCGTGACCGCCCGCCGCCCGTTCCCGGTCGCCCCCTCACGGGCGGCGGATTCTCACCCCCTGACAATCGGGAATCGGTCGTGATAACCTCGGCGGGAGGTTCATAACCCGCTCTCGTCGAGGTCCGAACATGTCCACGACACGACGGCGCCGCCCCGGGATACGCGGGCGGTACGAGGCCCTCCTGTGGCGGACGATGGACGCGCTCGGCGTCTCCGAGTCGATAGAGCGCAAGGTCGCCACGGCGGTCGGCATCCAGTTCCTCGTCACCGTCGGCATCTTCCTCACGCAGTTCGTCGTCTCCGGGACCGCCGCGTACGTCGCCTCCGGGGCGCTGTTCCTCGGGGCCGTCGTCGCAATCTACAACACGCTGCTCATCGTCCGGCGCGACTTCGCCGCCCCGATCCGCGCGCTCGAACGCGAGGCGGAGGCGATCGCCGCGGGGGAGCTCGACGGGAGAGACGGGGGGACCGCCGAGGCCCTCGATCCGACCCAGCCCGACGAGATTGGGAACCTCGTCGGCGCGTTCGACGAGGTCCACCGATACCTCACGACCGTCTCCGCGCAGGCGGAGGCGCTCGCGGCCCAGGAGTTCGACGACCCGGCGCTCGACGAGGCGGTCCCCGGCTCCTTCGGCGCGTCGCTCGACGAGATGGCCGGGAACCTCGCCGCGTACACCACCGAGATGGAGGCGCTCGTCGACGCCTTCGGCGACGCCGCGGAGCGCGCGCAGGACGGCGACCTGACGGCGACGATCGACGACGAGGCGCTGGCGACCGACGAGGACCGCTACGCCGAACTCGTCGACAACTACAACCGGCTCGTCGCGACGCTGGGCGAGACGCTCGGCGACGTCGGCGCGTTCACGGCGGACGTGGCCGGCACCGCGGACGAGGTGCGCGCGAGCATGGACGAGGTCGACGACGCGAGCGGCGAGGTGGCCGGCTCGGTCCAGGAGATCTCAGACGGCGCGGCCGAACAGACCGACGAGCTGGAGGCGATCGCCGCCGAGATGAACACGCTGTCAGCGACCGTCGAGGAGATTGCGGCGAGCGCGGACGACGCCGCAGAGACCGCCCGCGACGCGGCCGAGCGGGGTCGGTCCGGCCGCGAGGAGGCCGCCGAGGCGATCGCGGAGCTGGAGGCGCTCGAATCCCGGATCGGCGAGACGGCGGCCGCGGTCACCGACCTCGCAGATCGGGTCGGCGAGATCGATGAGATCGCGGCCGTGATCGACGAGATCGCGGAGGAGACCAACCTGCTCGCGCTGAACGCCTCCATCGAGGCGGCGCGCGCTGACGGCTCCGGCGACGGGTTCGCGGTCGTCGCGGACGAGGTAAAGTCGCTCGCGGAGGAGACGCGCGAGTCCGCGGCGGAGATATCCGGGCGCATCGAGGCGGTTCAGGAGGCGTCGGCGGAGACCGCGGCCGACGCCGAGGCGATGGAGGCGCAGGTCGCGGACGGCGTCGAGACGATCGAGTCGACGCTGCGGGAGTTCGAGGGGGTCGTCGAGGAGGTGACGACCGTCGACGAGACCGTCCAGGAGATCAGCGACGCGACCGACGACCAGGCGCGCACGACCCAGGAGGTCGTCGACATGGTCGACGGGGTCGCCTCCGTGAGCGGACAGACCGCGACCGAGGCGGAGACCGTCGCGGCCGCGGCCGAGCAGCAGACCGCGACCGTCTCCGAGGTGACCGAGCGTGTCCACGCCCTCTCGGACCAGTCCGACCGGCTGCTGGCGCGGCTGAACGAGTTCGAGGTCCCGGACGGAACGGGCGGAGCCGCGGGTTCGATCGGCGGTCCGGAGCGCCGCGTCGGGACCCCGCGGGCCGCCGGCGTCGACGACGACTGAGGAGACGGACGGGGGCCCGGACCGCGATCCCGGGGCGCTACTCCGAGCGCCCGCGCCCGCCGAGCGAGGGGAGGTCCACGCCGATTTCGCCGAGCAGCGCGCCGACCGCCGCGTACCCGAGCACGCCGACGGACGCGACGAGCAGGACCTGTCCGACGACGACGAGCAGCGCCGAGAGCGGGTCGCCCGCGCCGAGGATCAGGTCGTTCAGGAAGATGTCGACGAACCGCCCGATGTCGCCGACCAGCCGGGAGACGAAGTCGATGAGCGCCATCATGGGCCACGGTTGGAACGGGGGGTACTTGGGTGTTGAGTTCGCGGCCGCGCCGCGGGCGTCAGCCTCACGCCTCCGCCGCCGTCGACTCCGCCTCGTCGGCGCGCGCGTACCGCAGCGCCCAGCCGATCAGGACCGCCTGGAACGGGAGGCGGACCCACGCCGCGAGCCGCGCCGGGCCGGCGAGCCGGTCCGGGACGAGGTCCTCGATGACGTCGCCGCGAGCGAGGTGGACGTTGGCCGGGAACACCGCGACGAGGAGGGCGACGATCCCCCACGCCGACGGGCGCCGCGTCCGAGGCCACGCGACCCCGATCCCGAGGAGGATCTCGGCGATCCCGGAGAGGTACACCAGCCCGACCGGCCGCGGGAACGACGGCGGAACCGCCTCCGCGAAGCGCTCGGGGATCAGAAAGTGCGCGACCCCGGCAGTGACGTACGTCGCGCCCATCAGCGGCGCGAACGACCGCTCGGGGCCGTCGGGGTCGCCGGAATCGTCCGCGGGCTCCTCCGTACGGGTTCGGTCCGCGTCGGTCATACGTCGCCACACGAGCGGGAGGCGTATCAGTCCTCGCCGCCCGCGACGGCGACCCGCCGGGATTCCGGGAACCGAACGTCTTAGGGACGGCCGAACCTAACCCGCTCGTAATGAACACGCTGTTCTGGGTGCTGACGGGGATCCTCGCGTACTCCGCGGTCGCGATGTGGCTGCGGAACCGGGGGGTCCTCCCGGACGCGTTCAGGGTCTCCGGCCCCGTGTTGACCCTCCGGACGCTCCGCGGGCGCGCCTTCCTCGGCCGACTCGCGGCCCCGAAGCGGTTCTGGCGCGCGGTCGCCAACCTCGGGCTCGGGGGGGCCTTGGTGGCGATGGTGGCGTCGTTCGCGCTCATCCTCTCGTCGGCGCGGTCGGCGTTCACGAACGCGCAGCCCGCCGCGATCCAGCAGCCGCAGAACTTCCTCATCATCCCCGGCGTCAACGACTTCCTCCCGCTGTCGGTCGCCCCCGAGATCGTCGCCGGGCTCGCCGGCGCGATGGTGATCCACGAGGGGGCCCACGGCCTCCTCTGCCGGGTCGAGGACATCGACATCGACTCGATGGGACTCGTCTTCTTCGCGCTGCTCCCGGTGGGCGCGTTCGTCGAACCCGACGAGGAGGCGACCCAGGAGGCCTCCCGCGGCGCCCGCGCCCGGATGTTCGCGGCCGGCGTCACCGCGAACACGGTGCTGACGATCGTCGTCTTCGCGCTCCTCTTCGGCCCCGTCGTCGGCGCCATCTCGCCCGCGGCGGGCTACGCGGTCGGGGAGGTGAACCCCGGCTCCCCGGCGGCCGCTGCGGACCTCTCGCAGGGCGACCGGATCGTCGAGGTCGCGGGAACCCCGATCGAGACGAGCGCCGAGTTCGAGGCCGCGATCGCCGACGCCGGGGAGTCGGTCGCGCTCACCGTCGACGGCGGCGAGACCCGCGAGACGGTGACGGTCGACCGCGAGCTACAGGTTGTCGGCTCCGCCGGCGGCAACCCCCTCGGGGTCATGATCGCGGAATCGCCCGTGACCATCGCGGCCGTGAACGGCGAGCCCGTCGCCACCGAGTCGGCGTTCTTCGCCGCGGTCGGCGACGCCGAGCGCGTGTCGCTGACGGTGACCGGGAACTCGACCGTCCTCGAACAGGTCCGCGACGCGCCCGGCGCCGAGAACGCGTCGGGGGTCGAAACGGCTGACGGCGAGGCCGCGGTCACCGTCTCTGACGTGCCAATCGGCGCATACGTCCTCGGCGTTCAGGAGGGGGGCCCGATCCACGACGAGGGCGCTCCACTCGGCGAGCCGCTGACGATCGTCTCGGTCGACGGCGAGCGCGTCGTCGACAACGAGGCGCTCTCGGCCGTTCTCGTCGACCGCGATCCGGGCGAGACCGTCCCCGTCACGGTGTACGACGCCGACGGCGAGCGCGAGACGTACGACGTGGAACTCGCCGCGCACCCGAACCGCGGCGGCGGGTTCATCGGGGTCAGCGTCTTCCCCGGGATGAGCGGGCTCGCGCTCGACGACGTGGGCGTCTCCGAGTACCCCGCGGGCGCGTACCTCGAACTCCTCGGCGGCGACGGCGGCGCGGAGGCCGCGGACGGGATCCCGCTCGGCGGGGTCACCGAGTCGCCGCTCGGCCTCGTGTTCGTCGCGCTCATCCTCCCGCTCGGCAGCCTGTTCGGGCTCCCGTTCAACTTCGCGGGGTTCACGGGCGAGGTGACCAACTTCTTCGTGGTCGAGGGGCCGCTCGCGGCGCTCGGCGGCGGGACCTTCCTGCTCGCGAACCTCCTCTTCTGGTCGGGGTGGATCAACATCCAGCTGGCGCTTTTCAACTGCCTGCCGGCGTTCCCCCTCGACGGCGGCCGCATCCTCCGGATGGTCGCCGAGGCGGTGATCAGCCGGGTGCCGATCAGCGACCGACACGCCGCGGTACGGACGATCACGGTCTCGTCCGGGCTCGTGATGCTGGCCGGGCTGATCGCGATGATCTTCGGCAACCAGATCCTCACCGCGCTGGGGCTGATCTGAGGCGGCCGGCCGACTACCGCCGCGGTCGCCGGCGGCGGTCCCCTCTCGGCCGAGGGAAACCGGTTTCCCGGGCGGGCGCGACGCCTCCGTATGACCCACTCGCGGACCGTCGAACTCGAGGGCCACATCATCGACAGCGGCACGATACAGCGCTGCTTCGGCGCGGTGATGGACCTCGGCGGCTCGTTCGACGTCGAGCGGTTCGACGTCGGGAAACACGAGACCGAGGAGTCGTACTGCCGGCTGACCGTCTCCGCGGACGACCCCGAGACGCTGCGGGACATCCTCCACGAGCTCCACCAGAACGGCGCGGTGCTCGAGGACCCCTCCGAGGTGGACCTCGTCGCGGCGCCCGCGGACAGGGTGGTCCCGCCGGACTTCTACTCGACGACGAACCACCCGACCGAGGTGCTGTACGACGGCGAGTGGATCGCGGTCGAGCGGATCGAGATGGACTGCGCGCTGGTGGTGGACCCCGACCCGGCAGCGGACGCCGGCGAGGGGAACCGAGCGGACGCCTCGCGAGGCGAGGACGGCTCTCCGCGAGCCTACACGAAGACCCTCAACGCGGTCGAGGAGGGCGACCTCGTCGCCACCGACCAGTCGGGGATCCGGGTGAACCCCCCCGAGCGCCCGCGGAGCGGCGGCGGCGCGTTCGGCTTCATGCAGGGCGGCGTCTCCGCCGAGCGCCCCTCGGAGTCGACTATCCGCGAGGTCGCCGAGGAGCTGCGCGCGGTGAAAGACGAGGGCGGCAACGTGATGGTCGTCGCCGGCCCCGCGGTGATCCACTCGGGGGCCGGCGACGCGCTCGCGGACCTGGTCGCCGCGGGCTACGTCGACGCGCTCTCCGCGGGCAACGGGTTCGCCACCCACGACCTGGAGCGCTCCATCTACGGCACGTCGCTCGGGATGAACGTCGAGACGCTCGAACACCCGCGGAAGGGTCACAAACACCACATCTGGACCATCTCGGAGATCATCCGCGCGGGCGGGATCGAGGCCGCCGTCGAGGACGGCGTCGTCACCGAGGGGGTGATGTACGAGTGCGTGCGAAACGATGTCGACACCGTGCTGGCGGGGTCGATCCGCGACGACGGCCCGCTGCCGGACACGATCACCGACGCGGTGGAGGCGCAGGACGCGATCCGCGAGCAGGCCCACGAGGCCGACATCGTGATCATGCTCGCGACGCTGCTCCACTCGGTCGCGGTCGGGAACTGCCTCCCGTCGACGACGAAGACCGTCTGCGTCGACATCAACCCCGCCACCGTCACTCAGCTCCTCGACCGCGGCTCGGCGCAGGCGATCGGGATGGTCACGGACATCGGGACCTTCGTGCCGACGCTCGCGGAGTTCGTGCTGGGTGACGACGCGTGAGCCCCGAAATCCGCCCCTACGACCGCGAGCGCGACGCGGACGGCCTCTACGAGCTGAAGCGCGCCTTCGAGCGCGGCCTCGGCGCGACCACCGGCGGCGACGGGAAGGCGGCCGCCTACGAGGGGAAGCTCACCGACGCGTACCGCGACCGCTGGCTCGACTGGGTCGACCGCTGCGTCGATGGCGACGATCCGCGATGCGTGACCGTCGCGGTGGAGGAGACCGAGGACTCCGGGAGCGAGGTCGTCGGCTACGTCTTCGTCCTCCCCCAGCGCATGTCGATGATCTGGGACGCGGCGGTGCTGAACGAGATCTACGTCGCGCCCGAGTATCGGGAGACCGGCGTCGCCGACGACCTGATGGACGCCGCGCTCGCGCTCGCGGCCGATCAGGACCTCCCGCTCGACCGTATGGTTCTCGACGTCGACCCCGCGAACGAGCGCGCGAAGGGGTTCTACGACCGCCACGGCTTCGAGCCGTGGGGCGAGATGGTCGCGCGGCCGCTCGACGAGTCCTGAGGGGCGACCCAGTCCGCGACCGGTCCCGCGACGGTTCCGACTCCCGAAGCTACAAGCGCGCTCGCCCGTTCTCGACGGCCGTGATACAGATCGGGATCGTCGGCTGCGGCGTCATCGGGAACCGCCTTGCCGCCGCGATAGACGACCACGACCGGTACGAACTGGCCGCCGCCTGCGACCTCGACGCGGACCGCGCGGCGTCGCTCGCGGCCGACCACGGCACCGACCGCACCGCGACGACGACCGACCACGCCTCGCTCGTCGAGCGCGACGGCCTCGACGCGGTGTACGTCGGCGTGCCGCCGCTCGCCCACCGCGAGGTGGTGGCCGACGCGCTCGCGGCCGACAAGCACGTCATCTGCGAGAAGCCGATCGCGGCGGACGCGGAGACGGGACGGGAACTCGTCGCGCTCGCGGAGGAGACCGACCGGATCACGGCCGTGAACCTCCCGTTCCGCTACACGCCGGGGTTCGTCCGCCTCCGCGAGGCGGTCGCCGCGGGCGAGATCGGCGCTCCGCGCCGGGTCGAGCTCCGGTTCCGGTTCCCGGAGTGGCCCCGCGAGTGGCAGGACGTGGCGTGGCTGGAGTCGCGCGAGCAGGGCGGCCCGCTCCGCGAGGTCGGGACGCACTTCCTGTTCGGCGTTCAGGAGCTGTTCGGGCCGATCGAGGCCGTTTCGGCGGACGTCGGCTACTCGGGACCGGACGCCTACGAGGCCGACGTGGTCGGGACGTTCCGGGCCGACGGGGTCCGGGGAACGATCGACCTGCTGTGCGACCACACGGGCGAGGAGGAGAACTCGATCACGGTCGTCGGCGACGAGGCGTCGCTGTCGCTGACGGCGTGGTACCGGCTCGTCCGGAACCGCGGGCGCGACGACGAGGAACCGCTCGTCGACGAGCGCGGCGACACCGTGAGCGCGCTCCTGACCGAGTTCGCGGCCGCCGTCGACGACGACGGCGGCGACCTCGTCTCCTTCGCGGAGGCGACGCGCGTTCAGGCGGTGCTCGACGCGATCCACGCCTCCGAGGGCGACCGCGTTCGTCCCGGGATCGACGCCGGCAGAGAGTGAATCGGCCGCGAACTCGCCGGCCGGGAACGCCCGACAGGAATTATGTGTCTCTCGGACCCATCTCCGCGTATGAGTTACCTCGTTGCGACCGACGGATCGGCGGAGAGCGACGAAGCCGTTCGGTACGCGGCGCGACAGGCGGTCGCGTTCTACGAGACGCTCGAGATCGCCCACGTGTTGACGCCTGACTCGGAGCTGGTCGACGGGACGATCGTCCTCCCGGGCGAGGAGGCCGCCGTCGAGGCCGGAGAGGGCGTCTTGGAGGGCGCTCGCAGCATCGCAGAGGCGGCGGTCGACGAGCCGATCACCGTGGAGACCCAACTGCTCACCGGACGTCCGGCCGACGCGATCGCCGAGTACGCGGCCGAGGAAGGCGTCGATGCCATCTACGTCGGCCACCGGGGGCCCTCAGAGGAGCGCGAGCAGGTCGTCGGCAGCGTCGCGAAGAGCGTCGTCGACAAGGCCGACGTCCCGGTGACGGTGATCCGCTAGGCGATGGCGGACGCCCGGGGAGGGGTCGGCGGACCCCGCGGCGAGGCCGGTCGCGAGCCGCGGCGGCGTCAGAGACGCTGGCAAGGACCTCCGTTATCCGGTCCTCAAAAGTAGTTGGGCACGTAAGATGAAGTGATGTCTGAAGACGTACTCGTCACGGCGGACTGGGTCGAAGAGCGACTCGACACGTTCCAAGACGACGACTCCGATCATCGGCTCGTCGAGATCAACAACCCGACCGTCACCGACGAGTCGGAGTACACGCCCTACGAGGAGGGCCACATCCCCGGCGCGCTGAACTTCGAGTGGGACGCCGTGTTCACCGACGAGACGGAGCGCGACATCGTCTCGAAGGAGGACTTCGCGGCCCGGAACGGCGAGGGCGGCATCGACGCCGACACGACGGTCGTCGTCTACGGCGGCGGGCGCGTCCCGAACTGGTTCGCGCTGTTCGGCTACTGGATCTACAAGTACTACGGTCACGACGACATCCGCGTGATCGACGGCGGGAAGGGGTACTGGGTCGAGAACGACTACCCGCTCTCGACCGAGGAGCCCGAGTTCACGCCCCGCGACTACGAGGCCCGCGGTCCCTTCGAGAGCGTCCGCGCGTACAAGGACGACATCGACAAGGCGATCGAGGAGGGGATTCCGATGGTCGACGTCCGCTCGCCCGAGGAGTTCTCCGGCGAGGTCATCGCGCCCGAGGGGCTCAACGAGACCGCCCAGCGCGGCGGTCACATCCCCGGCGCGAGCAACGTACCCATCGGCACCACGCTGAACGAGGACGGGACGTTCAAGAGCGCCGACGAGCTCCGCGAGCTGTACGGCGACGCCGGCGTCGACGGCGACGAGTCGACGATCACCTACTGCCGCGTCGGCGAGCGCTCGTCGATCGAGTGGTTCCTGCTCCACGAGCTGCTCGGCTACGACGACGTCCGTAACTACGACGGCTCGTGGACCGAGTGGGGGAACCTCGTCGGCGCGCCGATCGAGACGGGCGAGTAAGCGCCGCTCCGCCGCACCGTTCCGACCAGCAACGCAGCCGGTTTACAACTTCTTTCGCATCTCGACGACCCGTCCGGTCACGCCCGTCCCTTCTTGACTAGAGAACTCGTGGTCGCGTTCGGCGACCCGGTCGTACCCGTGCGCCTCGTAGAACGGAACCGCCGGCAGGGACGCCGTCAGGCCCACGGCCTCGAAGCCGTGCTCGCGGGCGCGGCGCTCCAGCTCCTCGTAGAGGCGCGACCCGACGCCCTCGCGGGCGACCGCCGGAAGCCCGTAGACGGCGGTCACCTCCGCGTCGGGGTCGGCCTCGTAGCCGTCGGGAGGGTCGGCGGTCAGCGTCCCGAACCCCACGACGACGCCGTCGCGCTCGGCGACGACGCACTCCGCGTCCTCAGCGTCGATCCCGTCGGCGTAGTCCGCGTCGCCGCACCCGGCGGCCCACGCTCGGACCTGCCGCTCGTCGTATCCCTCCGGGCCGAGCCCGACGATCGACGCGTAGTGGACGGTCCGGACGGCCTCGGCGTCCCTCGGCGTCGCGTCGCGTACCTCCATTCCGAGTCGGGAGTCCCGCCGCGCGATCAGTCGTCCAGCGACGCGACCGCGGTCCGCTCCGCGCCGATCCGGCGGTCGAGGAAGTCGTCGAGCAGCTCCAGCGAGCGGATCTTCTGGTCGATGTCGCCGGAGCCGTGGCCCTCCTTGCCGAGCTCCTCGTACTCGTACTCGTCGCCCGCCTCGAAGCCGGCGTCGTCGAGCGCGTCGCGGAGGATGCGGGCCTGCGAGACGGGAACCCGCGGGTCGTTGACGCCGTGGACGATGAGGAGGGGCGCGTCGACGTTCTCGACGTAGTTCACGGGGCTGCGCTCGCGGTAGATCGCCTCGTTCTCCTCCGGCTCGCCGAGGTTCTTCACCATGAGCTCCGTCCGGAAGTGCGGCATGGTGTTCTCGTACATGTCGAACAGGTCGCTCACGCCGACCCACGTGATCCCGGCGGCGTACAGGTCCGGGTACTGGACCATCTGCCAGTTCGCGGAGTAGCCGCCGTAGGAGCCGCCGTACACGACGACGCGGTCCTCGTCCAGCCAGTCGTGCTCGTCGAGGACGTGCTCGGCGCCGGTCGCCACGTCGCCCTGCTCGGCGCCGCCCCAGTCGTCGTACAGCTCCTGGACGAACTCCCGGCCGCGTCCCGTGGAGCCGCGGTAGTTCACCTGGAGGACGGAGTACCCGCGCGAGAGCAGGAACTGGACGCGGTAGCTGAACCGTCGGGCGTCGTGGTGCCGCGGGCCGCCGTGGGGGTTGACGATCAGCGGCGAGGGCCGTCGCCCGGAGTCGAACAGCAGCCCCTCGATCTCGAACGCCTCGTAGGGGTCGTGGTCGACCGCCCGCGCCGGCGTCTCGGGGACGCCGTCGGAGACGAACGAGACCGTCTCGGGCTCGACGAAGTCGTCCGGATCGAACGGGCCGTACTCGGCCTCGAACACCGTCTCGGCCGCGTCGGCGTCGAGGTCGTACGCGACCAGCTCCGGCCGCCGGCTCGACGTGGTCCGGTACGCGAGCAGGCGGTCGTCGGCCAGCCGCCCCTCCGTCACGTTGGCGACGCCGGCCGGGAAGTCGAGCTCGCGACCCTCGCCGGTGTCTGCGTCGTAGACGACCGGGACCGTCACGGCGCCGCGCGTCCGGCTCGCGACGAACCGGTCGCCGCCGTCCAGGAAGTGGCTCGGCGACTCCTCGAACTCGTCGCCGCCGAACCAGGTCACGTCGACGTCGCCCTCCCCGCCGACCCCGCCCGAGAGGTCGACGATCCCGCTCCGACCGAGGTCGGTCGTGTTGTCGACGACGAGCAGGCGGTCGCCGTCGGGGCTCCAGTCGATCGGCGCGGCCTCCGCGCCCACGTCACCGATCTCGAGGTTCCGCGCGTTCGAGCCGTCCGCGTCTGCGACGTAGACGTCGCTGTTCTCGTAGGCGTCCGTCTCGTTGGTCGCGTACGCGATCCGGTCGCCGTCGGGCGACAGCTCGCCGGCGGCGACCGCTCGCTCGTAGTCGGTGAGCTTCGTCGTCTCGCCGCTCGGTACGTCGTGGCGGTAGAGGTTCATCTGCCCGTCGCGGCTGGAGCCGAGCAGGAGCGTCCCGCCGTCCTCGCCCACGTCGTGGAGGCGGGTCTGGCCGTCCATCTCGACGACGGGTTCGCTCTCGCCGTCGAGCGACATCGCCCACACGTCGTGCTGCTCGTTCCCGCCCTCGTCGCGGTGGTAGAAGAGGCGGTCGCCGCTCGGGTCCCACTCGAAGCCCGCCCGCACGGAGCGCGGGACGTCGCCGTCGCTCAGTCGGGTCAGCGACCCGTCGGACGGGTCGAGGAGGTGGAGTTCGTTGCGGCCGGTCACGTCGTAGTAGAGCGCGACCGTCTCGCCGTCGGGCGACACTCGGGGACTGGAAAACGTCGGGAGCTCCGCGAGTTCGCGGAGTACGTCGGATTCCTCGGTCTCAGACATCCGATTGTAACGGGCGTCGGAACCGCCTTGAACGTTTCCCGGGGACCCGGCCGAGCACGACTCGACGACCCCGACAGACCCTTGTCCGGACGCGCCGAACCTCACGACGAGATGGGTTCGTCCGACGACGCCCCGCTTCCGACCGCGCCGGAGCCCGCGAGGGTTCGGGCCGCGGTCGAATCGGAGCCGCCGGGCACCGTCGTCTGGCACCGCGCAGACCTGCGAATCTCGGACCATCCGGCGCTCGCGGCGGCCGCGGCGGAGTCGGAGCGGATCCTCCCGCTGTTCGTCTTCGACCCGGCCTTCTACGACGAGCGCGGCGCGGCCTGCGACGCCCGGATCGAGTTCCTCCACGACTGCCTTCGCGACCTCGACCGGCAGTACCGCGACGTCGACGGTGCGGGGCTGACGTACGCCCACGGCGATCCGCTGGACGTCCTCGGGCGGTTCGACGACGCCGGCTGGGACGTCGTCGCGGCCGCGACCCCGACGGGTCGGTACGGGCGACGCCGGGACGAGCGGGCCCGGGAGCGGCTCGGCGTCCGGTTCGTCGAGGGCGACGGCTTGGTCCGGGACGCGGACCGTCCCCGCGACGGCTGGAGCGATCACGTCGAATCGTGGCTCGCGGCCGACCCGTTCGACTGGGACCCCCGGTCGGTCGGGGTCGAAGGCGTCGAGACGGGCGTCGACCCGGACCGCGCGAGCGACGCCTACGGCGTCGATCCGACGAAGACGCGCGTTCCGACCGGCGGGCGGGGACCGGCGCGCGATCGGCTCCGCGCGTTCACGGAGCGGATTGCGGAGTACCCCGGCTCTATCTCCTCACCGGTCGACGCCCGCGACGGGACGAGCGGGCTCTCCCCGTACCTCCGATTCGGCTGTCTCTCCGTCCGCGAGGTCCACCGGCACGTCGACGAGCGCGCGCCGGACGGGCGCGGGAAGTCGATGTTCGTCTCCCGGCTCTTCTGGAACCGTCACTACGCCCAGAAGCTGCTCGACTGGCCCGGGTGGCTCGACCGGGCGGTGAACCCGGTGTACGAGGGGTTCAATCGCGACCGTCACGACCCCGACCTCGTCGCGGCGTGGAAGCGCGGCGAGACGGGGTTCCCCATGGTCGACGCGAGCATGCGCTGCCTGCGCGAGACCGGCTGGCTCAACTTCCGGATGCGGGCGCTGTGCGCCTCCGTCTACTTCCACGTCCTCCAGCAGCCGTGGCGGATCGGCGCCGACCACTTCCACGAACACCTGATCGACGGCGACCCCGCGATCAACTACACCCAGTGGCAGTCGCAGTGCGGGCTGGTCGGCCGCCCCGGGCTGCGATTGTACGATCCACGCAAGCAGGTTCGCGACCAGGATCCGGGCGGTGAGTTCGTCACGCGGTGGGTTCCCGAGCTCGCACCGCTGCCCGCCGCGCACCTCGACGCCCCCGAGAAGACGCCGCTCGCGGTCCAGCGCGACGTAGGCGTCGAAATCGGTGCGGACTACCCGTACCCCGTCGTCGACTACGAGGCGGCCCGCAGCGAGTTCCGCGAGCGCTACGGGGCCGTCCACGGTGCGGCGGCGGCGCGCCTCGGCGACGAGGCGATCGCCCGCCGCGCGTCGCTGTCGGGCGGGATAGCGGGCGCGCGGTCGATCGCGGCCGACCACGGCGAGCCGACGGGAACGGGAGCGGGCGACGGGCCCGCACAGACCGGTCTCGACGACTTCGGATGACCGAAGCGACCCGCTCGCGTGAGCGGGAGTGCGACCCGCCGCGGTAGAAAGCTTCATACGGTTGTGGTTAGTATTGTATTTTATGGACCAAAACGTCGGTGCGACGGACAAGCGCGTCAGGACCGCGGTCGGCGCCGTCGCCGGCCTCGCCTCGATAGCGACCCTCGCGAACGCCGCGCCGCTCCCGGCCCTCGCGGCACCGGTCTTGGGCGTCGTCGCGCTCGCGATGCTCGCGACCGCCGCGACCGGTACCTGCGGCCTGTACGCTCTGTTCGGCGTCGACACCTGTCCCGCGGACGCCGGTGGGTCGCGCTGAAAATCGCTCCGAAAGCGTCGAATTATAGCGTCAAGACGGGTTTAAACCATATTTTCGCTTCGGACCGACGGTGCCCTCAAGTGGCCCGAGTGCGTACCGATCACATGTTCGACTGCGACCCGAATCGATGGGGTATCGGGACGGACGGCGGCGCCGGCTCGCCCGGGGTGAGCGCCGCGTGAGCGACGACCCGACCGTCCTCGTGATCGGCGGCGGCGCGACGGGCACCGGGATCGCTCGGGACCTCGCCGCCCGCGGGGTCGACGCGACGCTCGTCGACCGCGGCGGGCTCGGGAGCGGGACCTCCGGCCGCTCCCACGGCCTCCTCCACAGCGGGGCCCGGTACGCGGAGGCCGACGCCGAGGGCGCTCGCGAGTGTATCGCGGAGAACCGGACGCTCAGGTCGATCGCCGGGGCCTGCGTGCGCGACACCGGCGGACTCTTCGTCCGCCTCGCCGGCGACGACCCGGAGTACCTCGAAGAGAAGGTCGCCGCCTGCGAGGCGATCGGCATCGAGACGGAGCGGCTCGACGCAGACGCCGCCCGGGAGGCGGTGCCGGGGCTCGCGGACGACGTGGCGGCGGCGTTTCGGGTCCCGGACGGCGTCATCTACCCGTCGCGGCTGGTCGCCGCAAACGCCGCTGACGCCGAGCGCCGCGGGGCGACCGTCCGCCCGCACGCGCCCGTCGAGGACGTGACCGTCCGCGACGGCGCGGTCGAGTCGGTCCGGGTGGGCGGCGACGTCGACGGGACGCTCTCGCCCGAGGTCGTCGTCAACGCCACCGGCGCGTGGGCGGACTCGATCGCCGAGATGGCGGGCGTCGAAGTCGGGATGGCGCCGAGCCGGGGCGTGATGGTCTCGGTGGAGTACGACGGGCTCGGCCCGGTGTTGAACCGGTGTCGCGACCCGGACGACGGCGACATCGTCGTCCCCCACGACGGCGAGGTCGTGCTCGGCACGACGAGCGTCCCGGTCTCCGACCCCGACGACTACGAGACGGCCGACTGGGAGGTCGAGCGCTCCGTCGAGGAGTGCGCCGCGATGCTCCCCGCGGTCGCCGACGCGCCGACGGTCCGGACGTGGTGGGGCGTCCGGCCCCTCTACGAGCCCGACGAGGCGGGGCAGGACCGCCGGGGCATCTCCCGCGGGTTCACGCTGCTCGACCACGAGCGCGACGGCGCCGCCGGCCTCTACAGCGTCGTGGGCGGGAAGCTGACTACCTACCGCCAGATGGCCGAGACGACCGTCGACCGCGTCTGCGACCGGCTGGGGGTCGACGCCGCCTGCGAGACCGCGGCCGAACCGCTCGCACACGCCGACGAGCCCGATCGGCTGGACGAACTCGTCGTCGAGTACGGCGGGGCGAACCCCACGGACGCCGACGTGGTCGGCGCGCGAGCGGGCGACTGACCCGGCCGGTCGGCGACTCCGCGGCGGGGAGCCCGCGCCGGCACGCACACTCAAGTCCCTTCCGGGCGACGGCGTCGTATGGACACCGCGAACTTCCTCTTCGTCTCGGCCGACGCGGCGCTCATCACGGACCTGGCGTGGCAGGTCCGCCGCGAGGGCCACGACGTGAAGTACTACATCGAGGCCGAAAGCGACCAAGAGATCGGCGACGGGTTCGTCCCGAAGACGGACGACTGGCGCGCCGAGGTCGACTGGGCCGACGTGATAATCTTCGACGACATCTGGGTCACGGGACCCGACCAGCGGGAGGGTCCCGGAACGAACGAGCGGGGTGACACCCCGCGAGTCGGATCGGATGTCGGCACCGGTGAACTCGCACGGGAGCTCCGCGAGGACGGGCACGCGGTCGTCGGCGGGACGCCGAACACCGACCGGCTCGAGGAGGACCGCGGCTACGCGATGGAGGTCCTCGAAGCGCACGGCGTCAACACGGTCGAACACCACGTCTTCCACGAGTTCGACGCCGGCATCCGGCACGTCCGGGAGAACCCCGCGCCGTACGTGATCAAGCCGCTCGGGGAGGTCCAGAACGTCAAGCGCCTGCTGTACGTCGGCAACGAGGACGACGGCAGCGACGTGGTCGACGTGCTTCGGGCGTACGAGAAGGCGTGGGGCCACCGGATGAAGGGCTTCCAGCTCCAGCGGAAAGTCGAGGGCGTCGAGGTCGCGGTCTGCGGCTTCTTCGACGGGAACGAGTTCGTCGATCGGGTGAACTTCAACTTCGAGCACAAGAAGCTGTTCCCGGGGAACATCGGCCCGTCGACCGGAGAGATGGGGACCTCGATGTTCTGGGCGGGAAAGAACAGGCTGTTCCAGGAGACGTTCGGCAAGATCGAGGGGTGGCTCGCCGACGAGGGGTACGTCGGGAGCATCGACATCAACTGTATCGTCAACGAGACCGGCATCTACCCGCTGGAGTTCACGCCGCGGTTCGGCTACCCGACCATCGCCCTCCAGGAGGAGTCGATCGAGTCGTCGACGGCCGAGTTCTTCTACGACCTCGCGCATGGGGACAAGCCCGAGCCGGACCTCCACGGCGGCTACCAGATCGCCGTGCGGGTCGTCCTGCCGCCGTTCCCGTTCGACGACGAGAAGACGTACGACGAGAACTCGCGGAACGCGGCGGTCGTCTTCCAGACCGACGACCGCGAGGGAATCCACCTGGAGGACACGAAGCAGGTCGACGGGCAGTGGCGCGTCGCCGGCGAGAGCGGGATGCCGATCGTCGTCACCGGGAAGGGGGAGACGATGGGCGCGGCGCGCGAGCAGGCGTACGACCGGATCGACGACGTGGTCATGCCGAACCTGTACTACCGCGACGACATCGGCGAGCGCTGGGTCGACGGCGACGGCGACCGCCTCCAGGCGTGGGGGTACCTCGGACCGTGACCGCCGGCCCGAGCGACGACTCCCGACCCGCGTCGCCGGCCCGTCGGTGACGGACCTCGCCCTCCACGACTTTTTAACGACCCGGCCCCACTACTCGTGGTATGCCGAAGTACTCGACGGGCGGCGGCGGCGGCGGCGACGACGGCGACGCGTGCGAGCTCTGTGGCCGCGAGACCACGGACCTCCGGAAGGCGACGGTCGCCGGCGCGAAGCTGCTCGTGTGTTCGAACTGCCGCCCCCACGACGACGCCGGCAACGCGCCGAGCGGCGGCGGCGGGTCGCGCGGCGGGAGTTCCGGTGGCAGCCCCGGCGGTGCCGGCGGCTCCGGCTCGGAGGCGACCGAGAGCCGGAACAAGGAGCTCGCCCGCAAGCAGGCGAAGATGTACGACTCCGCGACGGGGGACTCGAAGCGCTGGGAGGAGGAGGGAACGAGCTACGAGGCCGACCGGCTCCCGTACCTCGTCTCCGGCTACGGCGACGTCGTCACCGAGGCGCGACGGGACGCCGGGCTGACTATCGAGGAGGTCGCCGCCGAGCTGGAGGTCGACGAGGACGACCTGCTCGCGGTCGAGGACGGGCGCGCCGCGACCGCCAACGTGGGCGGGTCGGTCGTGCGAGCGCTCGAAGAGCGGTTCGGGATCGACGTCGTCGACGAGTGACCCGCGCCGTCTCCCCCGTCGCCGCGTCCAGTCCGCGGACCGAGCGGGACCTCCGGTGCCGGCGATGAAGGCGATCAAGGACAGCGTCCACGGCCACGTCCGGCTCGGCGACGTCGCCGCCGAGCTGGTCGACACGCCGGCGTTCCAGCGGCTGCGACACATCAAGCAGCTGTCGACGGTCCGGCTCGTCTACCCCTCCGCGAACCACACGCGGTTCGAGCACAGCCTCGGCGTCTACCACCTCGCGGGCCGCGCGGTCGAGGGCCTCGGCGTCGACGACGACACCGCGGCGCACGTGCGCGCCGCGGCGATGCTCCACGACGTCGGCCACGGCCCGTACGGCCACCAGACCGAGGGGATCATCCGGCGCGCGACCGGGCGCGACCACGACGACGTGGGGTGGCTCCTCACCGACGCGGACCGCGAGGCCTGTCAGGTCCTCGAACGCAACGGCCTCGACCCCGAGCGCGTCGCCGGCCTCATCGACGGCGAGGGCGCGTTCGGCCCCCTCGTCTCGGGCGAGCTCGACGTCGACCGCATGGACTACCTCGTGCGCGACGCCCACCACACCGGCGTCCCGTACGGCACGGTCGACACCGGCCGGCTCGTCACCGAACTCCGACTGGTCGGCGGCGACGAGACGGGAGCCCCCGCCGACCTCGTCTTAGACGAGGGGAACGTCGCCACCGCGGAGAGCCTGCTCGTCGCGCGGTCGCTGATGAACGCCGTCGTCTACCGTCACCACGTCTCCCGGGTCGCGGGCGCGATGCTGGAGCGTGCCTGCGAGCGGTACCTCGACCGCACGGAGACCGACGTGGCGACGTTCCGCCGGATGGCGGACCACGACCTCCTCGTCGAGCTCCGGGACCGCGTCCCGGCGCTCGGCGAGCGCATCGAGCGGCGCGACCTCTACAAGCGCGCCGTCTGGGCCGGGATCGACGAGGTGCCGGCCGGCACGGTCGACGCCGGACGCGCGGAGGAGCGCGCGGCCGAACGCGAGATCGCGGACGCGGCGGGGATCGACCGCGACGCGGTCCTCGTGGACATCCCCTCGCGTCCGGCGCTCAAGGAGTCCGGCTCCGCCGTCGTCGTCGACGGCGTCCCCCAGCGCCTGGAGGACGCCTCGGAACTCGTGACGGGGCTCCGGGCCGCGGAGCGCCGCCGCTGGACGCTCGGCGTCTACTGTCCCGCCGAACGCGTCGACGCCGTCGCGGGCGCGGCGCGGGAGGTCTTGGGGCTGCGCGCGACGGGGCGACTCTCTGTCTGAGCACCGCGGTCGGTTTTTCACCAACCGTCGCACGTTGCGGTCGGCTTTTCACCGAGCGTCGCGCGTCGCCGCCTTACTCTCCGTCCGGCCCCGGAACCGCCAACACCGGGCGGTCCGCGTTCAACACGACCGTCTGCGTGGTGCTGCCGAAGACGGCCTTCCCCGCCGGGCTCCGCTTGCGACCCGAGACGCAGATGAGGTCGGCGTCGACCTCGTCCGCGGCCGCGATCAGCTCCTCGCCCGGATCGCCGCTGGCCTCGTAGTGAACGCAGTTCACGCCGGCCTCCTCCAGAATCTCGCGGGCGCGTCGGACGGTCCCGAGCTGGTGGACCGACGCCCCCTCCGGATTGTCCTGGAAGACGTGACAGAGGTGCGCAGTCACCTCGTTCGGCGCGTCCGGGAGGTCGGCGACGACCTCGGCCTGTGCGACCGCCCGCTTCTCGTCGTCGAGCCCGATACCGAGTAACACGTCGTACATACCCGGCGCTTCGGCGAGCCGGAACATAAATCACCCCGCGAATTCACGGTCGGCGGAACCGGGTCGCGGCGGAGTCGACCTGCCGCGGTCGACACTCCCAGCCTTTTATCGGTTGCCGCCGAAGGCGACGTATGATCACGGTCAAGGACACCGTCCACGACCACATCGAGATCGACGGTGTCGCCGCGGACCTCGTCGACACCCCCGCCGTCCAGCGGCTCCGCCACGTCAAACAGCTCGGCACGGTCCAGCTCGTCTACCCCTCCGCGAACCACACGCGGTTCGAGCACAGCCTCGGCGTCTACCACCTCGCGAGCCGCGCGCTCGATCACCTCGGAATCGAGGGGAAACGCGCCGACCGTATCGAGGCCGCGGCGATGCTCCACGACGTCGGTCACGGCCCGTTCAGCCACAACCTCGAGTCGCTCACCCACCGGCGAACCGGGAAGTACCACGACGACGTCGACGAGTTACTCGCGACCGGCGCGGTCGGGGAGGTGCTTCGCGATCACGACCTCGATCCGGACCGGATCGCCGGGGTAGTCGCCGGCGAGGGCCCCTACGCCGGGCTCGTCTCGGGCGAGCTCGACGTCGACCGCATGGACTACCTCGTGCGCGACGCCTACCACACCGGCGTCCCGTACGGCACCATCGACACCGAGCGGTTCGTCCGCGAGCTGACGTTCGTCGAGCGCGACGCGGTCGCGGACGGCGACGGGGTCGGTGCGGACCGCGACGCTGCCGACGACGACTGGACCGGCCGCCACGGCCCGGAGCTCGTCTTGGACGAGGGGAACGTCCAGACCGCCGAGAGCCTGCTGCTCGCGCGCGCGCTAATGAACCCGGTCGTCTACACCCACCACGTCGCGCGCATCTCGAAGGCGATGCTGCGTCGGGCCGCGAGCGAGCTGCTCGACGCGACCGCGACGACGGCCGCCGACCTCCGCCGGATGGACGACCACGACTTCCTGGCCGCGATCCGCGACTGCCGGGCGACCGCCGAGCTCTCCCGCCGCTACGACCAGCGCGACCTCTACAAGCTGGCGGTGTGGGCCGAGTACGACGACGTCCCCGAGCGCGTCCACGAGGCGGACCACGCGGCCGAGACGGCGCTCGAACGCGAGATAGCGGCGGAGGCGGGCGTCGCCCGCGACCACGTGATCCTCGACGTGCCGGCCGAACCGACGATGCGCGAGTCGACGGCACGCGTCACCGTCAACGGCGAGATACGGCGCCTGGAGCGACAGTCCCCGCTCGTCTCGGCGCTCCGGACCGCCCAGCGAGACCAGTGGCGCCTCGGCGTGTACGCCCCGGCGCCCGCGACCGAGCGAGTCGGGCGCGCCGCCGCCGACGTGCTCGGACTCGACCCCGACGGGCTCGTCAGCGAGGCCCGGAAGGCGATGCCGACGACGCTCGACGAGTTCGAGTAGCGAACTCCGCGGCGCTCCACCGGCCCCTTCCCGTGACGTTTTAACCCCGCGCTGGCGAGCCATCGGCATGCATCTCGAGGGGACGGTTCTGGTCGGTCCCGACTTCGAGCCGGTCGAGGGCCGGGTCGTCGTCGCGGACGGCGAGATCGTCCGGATCGAAGAGACGGGGGTCGAGAGCGACGCGGTGATCCTCCCGGCGTTCGTCAACGCGCACACCCACATCGGCGACTCGATCGCCAAGGAGGCGGGCGAGGGGCTCTCGCTCGACGAGCTCGTCGCGCCGCCGGACGGGCTGAAACACCGCCTCCTCCGGGACGCGGACCGCGAGGAGAAGGTGGCCGCGATGGCGCGCACGCTGCGGTTCATGGAGGCGACGGGGACGGGCACTTTCCTGGAGTTCCGCGAGGGCGGCGTCGAGGGCGTCGCCGCGCTCCGCGACGCGCTCGCGGGCGAGGGGGTCGCGTTCGGCGAACGCGCGATCGAGTCGGTCGTCTTCGGCCGCGACGACCCCGACGTGCTCTCGGTCGCCGACGGGTACGGCGCCTCCGGCGCGCGCGACGCCGACTTCGGCGCGGTCCGGGCGGCGGCGCGCGACGCCGACAAGCCCTTCGGGATCCACGCGGGCGAGCGCGACGCCGCCGACATCAATCCCGCGATGGACTTAGAGCCGGACTTCCTCGTCCACATGGTCCACGCGGAGGGGATCCACCTCGAACGGCTCGAAGACCGCGGCACGCCCGTCGTCGTCTGCCCGCGTTCGAACCTCGTGACGAACGTCGGCGTGCCTCCGGTCCGCCGGCTGACCGAGCGGACGACCGTCGCGCTCGGCACCGACAACGTGATGACCGACTCGCCGTCGATGTTCCGCGAGATGGAGTTCGCGGCGAAGCTCTCCGACCTCCCGGCCCGAGAGATCCTGCGGATGGCGACGGTCAACGGGGCCGAAATCGCCGGGCTGAACCGCGGCGTGGTGCGGAAGGGGGCCGACGCCGACCTGCTCGTCCTCGACGGCGACTCCGACAACCTCGCCGGCGCGCGCGACCTCGTCCGCGCGGTCGTCAGGCGCGCCGGCCACGCCGACGTCTCGCGGGTCGTGATCGGCGGCGAGCCCGTCGTCCCCCGCGACGGCTGACGCCCGGCCGGTCCGGCGTCTCCGGGCGGGGGCTCCCCCGCCGACGGAGTGAAACGGCTCCCGCCCGTGTCCCTCCCTATGACGACGCTCTCGCTGCTCGCCGGCCTCGCGTTGGGGCCGGTCGTCGGACTCGTCGCGACGCTCGCGATGGACGTGGTGATGGCCCGGCTCCCGGAGGGAACGACCGCGCCGAAGGTGGCCGCCGGCGTGCTCACCGACACGCCCGTCGACGACGCGCCCGAGCGGCTGGCGACGTGGGTCCACTACGTCGCCGGCGGCGGCTCGGGGCTGCTGTTCGTCGGCCTCGTCGCAGCGACCGGGCGGGTCCTCGGGGCCGGGACCGCCGTCACGGTCGCCGTCGCCGGCGTCGCGCTGTTCGCGCTGATGGTCGGCTTCTTCGCGCTCGTCCCGCTGCCGCGCGCGTCCGGACTCCCGCGCCAGCGGCTCGGCCCGATACGGCGCGACTGGGCCGCGTCCGCGGCGGCGTACGTCGTCGTCGCCGCGGTCGTCGTCGCGGTCGCGACCGGGATCTGACGCGGCGCCGGCGGGCTCGACATCGCGCCCGTCGCGCCCCGGGAGAGAAACGGTTTAGTCGCTGGCTCCGGCCCGATACGGTATGCACGCCATCACTCGATCCGGGTGGATCGAGGTCATTTCCGGGTCGATGTTCTCGGGCAAGACGGAGGAGCTCCTCCGCCGGCTCCGGCGCTCGGAGATCGCCGGCCAGTCGGTCGCCGTCTACACGCCCGCGATCGACGACCGCTACGGCGAGGCGACCATCGGGAGCCACGCCGGGCGGCAGTGGGAGGCGACCGTCGTCGACAACGAGGACGACGGCCCCCTCGAGATCCTCGACGACGACCCGGCCGAGGTCGTCGCCATCGACGAGGCGAACTTCTTCTCGGACGCCCTCATCGAGGTCTGTAACGCCCTCGCGGACCGCGGCAGCCGCGTGATCGTCTCGGGCACCGACCAGACGTTCCGCGGCGATCCGTTCGAGCCGCTCCCGCAGCTCATGGCGACCGCCGAGTACGTCGACAAGCTCCAGGCCATCTGTTCGGTCTGCGGCGAGCCCGCCTCGCGGAACCAGCGGCTCATCGAGGGCGAGCCGGCTCACGTCGACGACCCGACGATCCTCGTCGGCGCCGAGGAGTCCTACGAGGCTCGCTGTCGCGACTGCCACGTCCTCCTGACCGGCGACCGCCCCGAGGGGGAGCGACCCTTCGAGAGCGCCGAGGCCGACTCCGCGAACGACTGAGCCGACCCCCGGGGGCGGCCGACCCGTCGGGAGTCGGCGGCGCCGTCGCGGGCCCCCGGCTCAGTCGGTCGAACGCGCCCGCCGGTAGGCCCACAGGTGACCCTCTCCGTCCGGCAGGTCGATCGGTCGGTACGTCAGGATAAGCGTTCCTCCGTTCGCGAGCGCGATCCGCTCGCCGTCGACCGGGCGTCGCCCCTCGACTACCGCTTCGATCCGCTCGACGAACGCCTCGGGATCAGCGAACGACGCGCTCAGTTCGGCGGCGAGCGCCTCGCAGTCGCGGCCGGCGGCGGTCTCCGGGTCCCCCTCGACGTCGAACAGCTCGTACAGCCGCTCGTTCACCTGGAGGACCCGTCGGTCCGCGTCCTCGACGAGCATCCCCACCGGCAGCGCGTCGAGCGCGGTGGACAACACGGCGTTCGTCCGCTCGATCTCGCGTTTGCGCGCCGTCGCCTCAGTGACGTCTTCGAACTGCGAGAACACGCCGATCACCGCCCCGTCGGCGTCGGTCACGACCTGGTTGTGCCACGCGCAGCGGATCCGCTCGCCGTCGCTCCGGACGTTCTCGTTGACGCTCTGGAACCCGCCCCTGTTCGAGAGCAGGTCGCGTTCGAGCGCAGCGACGTGACGGCGCTCCGGCTCGGGGACGAACGGGAGCCACGTCCCGCCGAGCAGCTCCGACTCGGCGTACCCGAGGATCTCCTCGGCGGCCGGGTTCACCCGGACGATCCGGAACGCGTCGTCGTACTCGATCGTCCCCAGCGGCGACTGGTCGATGAACCGCGAGAGCCGCTCCTCGCTCTCGGCCAGCGCGACCCGCGACCGGTGCCGATCGACGGCGTTTCGCACTCGGTTCGCCAGCACCTCGTACTGGTCGTTACGGCCGCGCTTCTGGATGTAATCCGTCGCGCCCGCCGAGATGGCCTCGCTCGCGATCTCTTCGCTCCCCTTTCCGGTGAACAGCACGAAGGGGACCTCGATCCCCCGGTCGCGGACCCGCTGGAGGAGCGTCAGCCCGTCGGTCTCGCGCATCTCGTAGTCCGAGACGACGCAGTCGATCGGCCCCGTCTCCAGCGCGTCGAGCGCGGCGTCGACGTCCGTCTCGGACGTCACCTCGAACGCCTCGTCGATCCGTTCGAGGTAGGTCGCGGTCAGATCGAGGTAGGCGGGGTCGTCGTCGACGTGGAGGACGCGAACCGTCGACGCGCCCTCCGACCTGTGGTCCGCGGGAGGCCCCGACATGCGAACTCGTACCGGGACCCGTCGGATATACGTTCGGATCAGTCGGCTCGGCGGCGCGGGCGGGCTATCGGCTCACTCCGCGGCCGACGCGGCGTCGTCGTCCGCGGTCGCGAGCCGGAACAGGCCCACGAGCGCGCCGGCCGCCACCAGCGCTCCCTCGGCCTTCGCGGCCGCGTACGTCCACTCGCGCGGCTCCGCCTCGCCGGCGTTCCGGTAGAGCGCGCGCGTCCAGAGCGCGACGGCGCGCCGCGGCGCGACGGCTTCGAGCAGTCCCCCGATTCCGGCCACCAACAGCAGGAGCGCCTTCATACGCCTCCTTCGCCGGCGACCCTCAAAAGGGAACGGGGGATCGTCGCGTCCGACCGAATTCGGGTCCGCTCAGGCGCCGGTCACCCGTTCGGCGGCGTCGAGGTAGCGCCGACAGGTCGCGGCCGCCCACTCGCGGACCGACGGGTCGTCCGTCCACAGGAGGGCGACCACCCCGTCTCCGTCCGTCAGCCCGACGACCGCGCGGTCGTCGACGAGGGCTACCGTCACCGGCGACTCCCCCTCGTGACGGTACGCGTCGACGCCGCGGTCGACGAGCGCACGCCGGACGATCGACCCCGCCGCCCCGGAGAGGCGGTCGGCCGCGGACCCGGTGAACACGACGCGGACCGCCCGCGGCGCGCTCGCCCGGAACTCCTGGTCGCTCTCCCCGTCCGTCTCGTCGCCTCCGGCCGCCGGCGACGCGTTCAGCCGTCGGGCGAGGTCGGCGTCGAACCGCGGGACGACGGCGACGACGCTGTCGGCCTCGCCGACGAGTTCGGCCAGTCGTCCGGCCGGAGTCGCGGCGGCGTCCCCGGCCTCCGACCCGCTCCCGCGCTCGACGACCTCGATTCGACCGGCGAGGTCCGCGGGGTCGGCGTCGACCGCGCGCGACACGAACGACCGGAGGACCGCCGCGGGCGACCCGGAGTCGTCGTCGCTCACGCGTCCCGCCCGTCCGCGTCGGTCGAGTCGTGTCCCTCACTCGGCCACCGGTCCGGCGCCTCCGGGCGCGTCGGGTACGACTGCCGGCCGCCCGTCGCCTTCCGTGCGAGCAGTCGAGCCGTCGCGCGGCGGCGGTCGCCCGGGCGCTCCGTGGTCGTCTCGTCGTAGTAACGCACGCTCAGCCCGAGCCCGGCGCGGAGCAGTTCGTTCGCCGCGAAGCGGTAGCGGTCGTCGCTCGGCCCCGACGGGGACGGCTCCGCCGACCGGAGGTGGCCCTCAACGAAGAGGTACCCGCCGGGCGCGAGCGACTCGACGAGGTCCGCGAACCGATCGAGCGTGTGGAAGTAGCTCATCGCGATCACGTCGTACGTCTCGGTCGGGAACTCGTACGTCGACACGTCGGCCCGGATCGTCTCGATCCGGCCGCCGATCCCGCGCTCCGCGGCGCGCTCGCGGACGATACCGAGTCCCTCCGCCGAGGCGTCGAGCGCGTCGACGTCGCGGCCGCGGTCCGCGAGGAACACCGCGTTGCGCCCGGTCCCGGCGGCCACGTCGAGCGCGCGGCCCTCGGGAAAAGACGGCTCGTACGCGCGGAGCACGGGGGACGGCTCGGGGGCGCGCGGGTACTCGCCCGACGCGAAGCGCTCGTCCCAGTCGGTGTCGGTCACGGTCGCCCTTCGGCGCGCCGGGGCGTAAACCTCAGGGGCGCCTCGCTCGGAACGGGGGTATGGAAGACGCGACGGATCCCGCCGAACGCCTGAACGCGATCCTCGGCGACCGCGACGAGACGCTGGCGACCGCGGAGTCGCTCACGGGCGGGCTGGTCGGGTCGCGGGTGACCGACGTGCCGGGCGCGAGCGACTACTTCGACCGCGGATTCGTGACCTACTCGTACGACGCCAAGCGCGAACTACTCGGGGTCTCCCGCGAGTCGCTCGACGCGAGCGGCGCCGTGAGCGACCCGGTCGTCAGCGAGATGGCGGCCGGCGCGCGCGACCGAGCGAACGCGGACTGGGCGGTCGCGACGACCGGTATCGCGGGGCCGACGGGCGGGACCGACGAGAAGCCGGTCGGACTCGTCTACGTCGGCGTCGCGTACGCCGCCCCGTGGGGCACCGAGGCGTCGTTCGTTCGCACCGAGCGGGCGGTCCTCGACGGCGACCGCGACGCGGTGAAGCGATCCGCGGCCGAGCGCGCGCTCAACGCGCTCGTCCGGGCGATCGAAGACGTCGACGGCTGAGACGCGACCCTCGACCGACACGCGTCCGCGAGGCGTCCGACACCGACATTAGCAGGCAGTCACGCGGCGGGGAGTCACGCGGGGCGCCGCGCTCGTCGTCACTCGATGTAGGCGTTACCGACGACCGCGACGAGCAGCGCGGCGATCACGATCCAGGTGAGCGGTTCGACGGCGAGGAGGCGGAGCGGCCGTGTGGCCGACCCGTCGAAGCCGAAGAGCGCGCCGGCGGCGAACGCGATCGCCGCCACGAGTGCGCCGACGATTCCGGCCACGCCGAGCAGCGCGCGGTCCGACGGGTCCATACCCGACGTGCGCGTCGCGGGTACTTAAGAAATTTCCGCGGAAGGAGTCGGTCGCGTTAAGTTAGAGGATGAGGCGCTCGACTTCAGAGTGTCTATGACCGAAATCGAACGCCTCAGCGAACGTACTACGTGGATCGACTTGTCGTTTGTGGAGCGAGATCGAACGCCGCGATGGGCGATTGAAGTAGGGATCCGCTGTCACTTGGCCGGTATGTCACTACGTGAGGTGAGTAAATTTCTCGAAAGTTTTGGGATCGATCGGAGTCACGTCGCTGTTCACAATTGGGTTCATAAAGCCGATCTACAGCCGATATCGACCGTCTCCGAGGATCAACTCGCGGTTGATGAAAAGATGATCCGCCTCCACGGCCAGAAGTTCTGGCTGTACGGCGCGGTTGATCCACAGACGAACGAGATCCTTCACGTGAGTCTCTATCCGACCGCAAATAAACAGACGACGCGATGGTTTCTAACCGAGCTACACCGGCGCTATCAGCTCGACAACGTGGAATTTCTCGTCGATGACGCAGACTATCTCGGACCAGTTCTCGCTGAAGACGGCTATCGATTTCAAGTCATTCAACATGGAAATCGGAATGCCATCGAACGTGTCTTTTGGGAAATAGAACGGAGAACATCCTCGATTGCGAATAGTTTTAGCAATGTCGCGCTAGAGACAGCTCAAAGTTGGCTCGAAGCCGTCGCCGTCCACCACAATTCACGCCAAACTTAATGCGACCAAGGAGTCGTGGAGCGGGGCGACCACGCCGTTCGAAGCCAGGGCAGGGATTTGAACCCCGGAAGTCTCGATTACAAGTCGAGTGCATGACCCACCCATGCTCCCCTGGCGCGTGCGGCCGTACTCGGTCCTCCTATGAGTGCGTGTCGCTTTCCGCGAACCCGGCCGGCGTCAGTCGCTTTCGACCGCGGATTCGGCGTCCTCGTCGCGGCCGTCGCCGCCCTCGGCGTCGTCGCTCTCGTCGCCCGAGTCGTCGGCGTCACCGCCCTCGTCTCCCAGCGACTTCGCCAGTTCGACGCGGTGGGGGTCGTAGCCGCGGTCCGCGTAGAACGCTCGGGCGCGGTCGTTGTCGGCGAGCGCCTCCAGCGCCACTCGCTCGGCGCCCATCTCGTCGAGCGCGCGCTCGGCCGCGTCGAGCAGCGCCGCGCCGACCCCCTCGCCGCGTCGCTCCGGCACCACGAAGAGGTTGCTGACGGTGCCGCGGACGGCGTCGCGCTCGTAGTCCCCGCGTTCGAGCGAGAAGCCGACGAAGCCGACGACGGCGGACCCGTCCGGTTTCGAGTCCCGAGCGACGAGCAGGTCGCCCGTGACGACCGACCCCGCGACCCACTCGCAGACCGTCGCGCGGTTCGCCTCGGCGCGGAGCGTGGCGCCGTACTCGCGCTGGCTCGCCGCGAGCGCCACCCACATGTCGGTGACGGCGTCGACGTCGTCGGCGGTCGCCGGTTCGATTCGGGCGTCCGTCTCGGCCATACGTTCGGCTTCGGCTCGCGGCGTGTTGAGGCTGCCGCCCGAGGAATCGACCGCGCCGTCGGCGCGTCGAGCGTCGGGTCAGCGACTCAGATCTCGCGACAGTTCGGACAGACGGCCTGCCCGTTCGCGGTGACGAGGTCGGGGACGAGCGCGCCGCAGTTCTCGCAGACGCCCTGCGTGGAGGCCCCGATCGACGCTCCCGCGACCGCCTCGGAGCCGTCGGTGTCGGGGGCCCCGCCGCGCGACGCGGTCCCGTCGCGGCCCGCTACCGCCTCCGGCTCTATCGACGCTCCGGCGCCACGCTCCGCGTCGGAGTCCGCGACGGTCGCCGAGGGCACCGTTCCGTCCGGCCGGGGCTCGCCGGTCGCGGTCTCCTCGCCGAAGCCGTCGGTCCCGGTCCCCGTTCGCGGAGCGCCGGCGGCGAGCACGTCGCCGTCCGTGACGACGCCGACCGCCTCTCCCTCGTCGACGGCGACCACTCGGTCGGCGCCCTCCGCGACGAGGCGCTCCTCGACCGACGCCAGCGAGTCGTCCGGCGACACCGCCGGCAGCGGCGGGCCCATCGCGTCGGCAACGGTGCGGTCGGCGGGGTCCGCGGCCCCGTCCGCTCCGCCGCCGACGGCGGTCGCGTCCAGCAGCGCGTCGAGCGCGTCGCGGGCCTCCAGCCGTCCGACCGGTTCGCCGCCGCGCACGACGACCAGGCAGTTCGTCTCCTCGTCGACCAGCAGCGCGGCCGCTTCCGGGAGCGAGTCCGACTCGCTGACGCCGAGGAACTCGCGGTGCATCACGTCACGGACCGTGGTGTCTGTTCGCATATGACTCGGATCCGCTCCGACCGGCTAAAAGGTGCCCCCGGTAGCGTTTTATTCGCGCCGGCCGTACGCATGCGATCGGTTCGCACGCTCGGGCGAGAGACGCCCTGTGCTCGGCGGTGGCGAGAACCACGCGCGAGGACAAAAAGGGAGCGTTCAAACCCTCCGACGTTCGAACGTCGGTATGGTCATTCCCTCGTTCGTGATCGGGATCGCGGGGGGGACGGGCGCCGGGAAGACGACGGTCTCTCGACTCGTCACCCGCGACCTCGGCGACAGCGTCACCCGGATCCCGCTCGACAACTACTACGAGGACCTCTCGCACCTCGCGTTCGAGGAGCGTCAGGAGGTCAACTACGACCACCCCTCGGCGTTCGAGTGGGACCTGCTCAGGGAACACCTCGAGGCCCTCTTGGAGGGACAGTCCGTCGAGATGCCGCAGTACGACTTCGAGATCCACAACCGGAAGGACGAGCGCGTCACCGTCGAGCCGACCAACGTGATCGTGTTGGAGGGAATCCTGGCGCTGTACGACGAGGAGATAAACGACATGATGGACCTCCGGCTGTTCGTCGAGACGGACGCCGACGTGCGGATCCTGCGGCGGATTCGGCGCGACGTCATCGAGCGCGGGCGAGACCTGGAGGGCGTCATCGACCAGTACCTCTCGACGGTGAAGCCGATGCACGAGCAGTTCATCGAGCCGTCGAAGAAGCACGCCGACGTGATCATCCCGGAGGGCGCCAACAGCGTCGCCGTGAACCTCCTCGAAGAGAAGCTCCGCGCCGAGGTCGAGGGCGATGCGGTCCGCAGCTGGGAGCGCGGCAGCCTCGAACAGGAGCTCGGCGAGAAGCGCTCGCTCGACGTCGACGGCGACGACTGAATCGGACGGGTCGGTGGCGTTCCTCGAGAACGGCTGTCGTCCGCGTCAATAGCGGTTCGCGGTGTGCGCACTTCCCACGTCTACGAAGCGGCGTTTCTCGTCGTTGTCGACACTCAACTCAGTCGTCACGGTCTTCACGCTGCCGAATACGCTCAGCGCTCGTCCACGAGATATCGTCGTATCTAAGCACGTCGATAATACTCTTAACCAAGACGAGGTCGAGGAACTGTTTGTAGCCGAGGATCGAGAACGGGGCGTAACGAGCGAGCCAGAGATCGTCGTCCTCGATGTGAATTGCGAGCAACGAAAGGAGAAATTGGAGGGTCATGAAAAGAGCGGTAACCCCGACGAACTCCGTGATAGACCCCTGGATGGCGAACCAGATAACGAGTCCGAACACGGCGATACCGAGCACCGGTATGACTGACATCGAGAAGAGCAGGTAGGGCGCGCCAACCCGGTGAAGAATCCCGAACTTCGGTAGAACGAATATTTGGCCGTGTTTGACGACTGTCTGGAGGTTCCCACGAAACCACCGAATGCGTTGCTGATAGAGGTTATGCCACGTGTCTGGTGCCTCCGTGTATACAACTGCGTTACTGTGATGTATGCTGAAACCGTTTTTCAGAAGTTCGATAGTGAGGTCGAAATCCTCCGTGAGCGTGTCCGACGAATACTGACCGATACTCTCGATCCCGTCACGCTTGAACAGTCCGAGACAGCCGGGAACGACAGTGACGACGCCAAGGAGGTCAAAGACGCGTCGAAACGTATTGATTCCCAGGATGTACTCAAGCGCCTGTAGATTCGTAACCAGAGTACCGCGGTTCGAGATCTTCACGTTTCCAGCGACCGCAGCGGCATCGGGGTTCGCTCGTAGCGACCGCACAATTTCTTTGATCGCATCGGGAGCGATGACGGAATCAGCATCCACGGTGAGGACGAGAGCGCCGTCCGTCCGAGTTAGCCCGTGGTTGAGGGCGGAGTGTTTTCCCCCGTTCTCCTTCGTTAGAACAGTAACTCCGTCAGAGGCGTAGGATCGCGCCTCCTCATACGTGGAATCCGTGCTTCCGTCGTCAATGACAACGATGTCGAGCTTGGCGAGCGGATACTCGGCCGTAAGGAACGACTCAACTGTATCACCGATATATCCCGCTTCGTTGTATGCGGGAATTAGGACGGTCAGTTCCGGCCACGTTTCGACAGCTACGTTCCGGGATTGCTCCCGAAGTCGTTGATAGAGCGCGAGTGGGACGATGAGCCAGTAATAAAAGAAAACGAGAATGAGCGCCAACAGTAGGACGAGGGTGTCAACTGGGATCGCAACCTCGAGTTGCGTCTGGAGAACGAAGATGATTGTAAGCGGTAACAACAACGTAGTCCAGATCGGGACAGACTCCACCCAGCCCGGGAGGGTCTCGCTGTAATAGAGAATAAGTATAGAACTCGAATAAAAGACGAGTATCATACTCGTGATGGCGACAACGATGACGAACAATTCAAACGGCAACAGTAGGGCGAGACCGACACAGAGGCATATGAGAATGCCCACCACAGCGAGGAATTCCCACCGTGATATCGACGGAGAAGATAGATTCACAGAGATAAGAAACTCTGTGATATCATAACTTTTCTGTCTGATATATACGATCTGATAATCGCAGGGGTGTTCGAATAAATATAATAAAATAAGCTCATGATATTTAGAGCGCAGATCTGCCACAGTAACGGCTACTACCTATCTCAGCGGTCACCTCACACAACACCACTTCCTCACACCCCCCAGCCTCGCGGTTCGCTGGAGGCTCCCTTCGTTCACCCCGTCACTCTCGCGTGCGACTCGCGGCCTCCGCTTCGCTCCGACCGCTCGCAGGCACGCAGGGAGGCACGACGCGCCTCTTACAACCGGCGGCAGAGCCGCCGCCACCGCACCGTCATTTATATGTAACCGTCGCAGTCGCCCATCGTCACTTAAATATTTTCTCTCGACTGCCCCCGCTTATCGTCGCCGGCTCGCCACCCGCTCCTCGGCGGTCTCGGCGCTGACGAGCTCGTAGAGGGTCGCCCGCCCGCCGTCCTCCTTCGGGCGAAGCACGCGGCCGAGCCGCTGGGTGAACTCGCGCTCGCTGCCCGACCCGGAGAGCAGGACCGCGACGTTGGCGTCGGGAACGTCGACGCCCTCGTCGAGGACGTTGGCGGCGACGACGCGGCCGTAGGTGCCGTCGCGGAAGCGTTCGAGGATCTCGCGGCGTTCCTTCGCGCCCGTCTCGGCGGTGATCGCGGGCAGCAGGAAGCGCTCGGAGAGCCGGTAGACGAGGTCGGTGTGGGCCGTGAACACGATCACGCGGTCGTCGCGGTGACGGTCGAGGATCTCCGCGAGCCGGTCGACCTTGCGGTCGGCGTTCATCATGATTTCGCGGGCGTCCTGCTTCGCGAGGAGGGCCTCCCGGGCCGCCGGGTCGTTGCCGGACCGCTTGACCAGTTCCTGGTAGTCGCTCCCGCTCGAAAACGTGATCCCCGCGTCGCGCACGTATTCGACGAACGTGCCCTGCCTGTCTTCGTAGCGCTCGCGCTCCGCGTCGGTCAGGTCCACCTCGATCCGCCGGATGTCGTAGGGCGCGAGGTGGTCGCCCGCGAGGTCGTCGACGTCGAGCGCGTAGACGCGGTCGCCCACCAGCTCCGCGACCGCCTCGTGGGCGCCGTCCGGACGCTCGAAGGTGGCGGTGAGGCCGAGCCGCGCGGGCGCCGCGAGCAGTCGGGCGGCGTCGCGGTAGCCCTCGCCGCCGAGGTGGTGGACCTCGTCGAAGACGACGAACCCGAAGGCGTCGCCCACGCCGTCGGCCTTCAGGTACGCCGAGTCGTACGTCGACACCGTGACCGCCTCGCGGCGCTGCTCGCCGCCGCCGAACCGGCCGATCGGGAGGTCGAACTCGCGCTCCAGTTCGCGCTGCCACTGGTCGAGCAGGTCCACCGTGGGGACGACGACGAGCGTCGGGACGCCCACCTCGACCATCGCGCGGATCGCGATGACGGTCTTGCCGGCGCCGGTCGGGAGCTCGATCACCCCCCGCTCGCCGGCGTCGCGCCACGCGTCGAGCGCCTCGCGCTGGTACTCGCGGAGCTCGTAGTCGGTGAGGAGCGCGTCCGGCAGCCCGGCCGCCTCGGCGGCGCGGTCGCTCGCGTCGAGCACCCGGTCCTCGACGCCGATCCCGGCCACCCGGAGCGCGCGACGGAGTTCGGCGTAGCGGTACGCGGGCGCGCGGCTCGTCCCGGAACGCGGGTCCGTCTCGACGCCCGGGAGCGGCGGGAGCGCGTCGGGCGCGAGGTCGGCGTCCGCGTCGACCCGGATCGTCCCGTCCTCGTAGGTCAACCGGACGTCCATCGCCCGGAGTTGCCGACCGACTTACAAAGTCCCACCGCCTCGGTCCGCCATGCGCGCGGCCGAACTCGACCCGGACCTCGCCGCGGCGATCGACGAGATCGAGTCGCTGGGACCGCCCGCGTGGAGCGACCTCTCCGTCGCGGCCGCCCGACGCTTAGAGGACGAGCTGTTCGCCGGTCCGCCCGAGCCGCCCGTGGCTGACGTCCGCGACCTCGCGTTCGACGGGCCCCACGGCGAGGTACCGGTCCGGACCTATCGTCCCGAGGGCATCGTTGAAGACTCGGCGGAGCCTCGCGTCCTCGTCCACTTCCACGGCGGCGGGTGGACGCTCGGCACGCTCGACTCGGTCGACGGGATCTGCCGCGAACTCGCGGTCCGCGCCGACGCGGTCGTGGTCTCAGTCGACTACCGACTCGCCCCCGAACACCCGTTCCCGGTCGCGGTCGACGAGGCGGCCGCGGCAGTCGCGTGGGTCGCGGAAACCGCGGGCGCACTCGGCGTCGACGCCGACCGGATCGGCGTGTCGGGGACCAGCGCCGGCGGCGCGCTCGCGGTCGCGACCGCGCTCCGTGCCCGGGAGTTCGATTCCCTACCGACCCCCGCCGGCCAGTTGCTCCTCTATCCGATCGCCGGCCGCGACTTCGAGACGGACTCCTACCGGGAGAACGCCGACGGCCCCCTGCTCACTCGGGGGGACATGCGGTGGTTCTACGACCGGTACCTCCGCAGTCCGGTCGACGCCGCGAACCCCTACGCGGTGCCGCTCCGGGCGACCGACCTGGGTGACCTGCCGCCCGCGACGGTCGTCACCGCCGGGTTCGACCCCCTGCGCGACGACGGCGTCGCGCTCGCGGAGCGGTTCGAGGACGAGGGAACCTCGGTCGAACACCGCCACTACCCGGCGATGGCGCACGGGTTCTGTAGCCTCGCGGACCGGGTCGATGCCGCGGAGGCGGCGCTGGAGGCGGTCGCGAGGGACGCGCGGAGCTATCTGTGACTGTCGCGGGGACTCAGGCGTCGACGGTCGTCTTCACGATGCTCACCGGGGCGGGGGACTGCCGGGAGACGCGCTCGGTGACGGAGCCGAGCATCCGGCGGTAGTCGCCGGAACGCGTCTTCGACCCCATCACCGTGAGGTCGACGTCCGCCTCGTCGACGTACCGGAGGATCTCCTCGTGCGGGACGCCGTACCGCAGGGCGGTGACCGCCTCCACGCCGGCCTCACGGGCGCGTGTCGCCACCGCGTCGAGCGCCTCGCGTCCGGTCTCTTCGAGCGTCTCCTCGGCGCCCTCGGCGCCGTCGACGAACTCGTCGCCGGAGTAGGCGTTCACCACGTCGCTGTCGACGACGTAGAGCACGTGGAGCGTCGCGTCGTAGCGCTCGGCGGCGTCGATCGCGTGGTCGGTCGCGCGGTCGACGCCGACGCTTCCGTCGGTGGGCAGGAGGACATCGTCGTACATACGCGGCGCTTCGTCGGGCGAGCGAATAAATCGGTCGCCGGTTCCCGACCGGCGCGGTCGCCGTTTCCCGAACGGTTAACACGCTGTGTGCCCCCCGAATTCCCATGACAGAGGCCGCGGACCGGATCTTCGTGAACGGGGAGGTACACACGCTCGCGGACCCGGACGACGGCGACGCAGACGACGGCGACGCGGTTCACGAGGCCGTCGCGGTGCGCGACGGCGCAATCGTCCGGACCGGCCGGACGCACGACGTGGAGCTGCTCGCGGGCGTCGACACCGACGTGGTCGACCTCGACGGGCGCGTCCTCCTCCCCGGGTTCGTCGACGCGCACACGCACCTGACCACCGTCGGTCGCTACCTCGTCCACGCGGACCTCTCGGCCGCCGACTCGCCCGAGGCGGCCGTCGACCTGCTCGCGGAGCGCGCGTCGGAAGTGGAACGCGTGGCGAAAGCGACGGGAGAGGAGGGAGACGAGGGGGACGGGACGGACGACTGGGTGCTCGGCTACGGCTACGACGAGTCGACGTGGGCCGACGCTCGCTACCTCACCCGCGCGGACCTCGACCGCGTCTCGACCGAGCGACCGGTCGCTGCGTTCCGCGAGGACATGCACGTCGCCGCGGTCAACGGCGTCGCGCTCGACCGGTTCGCGGACGACCTCGCGGCCGCCCCGGACGGGACGGTGCCGACCGACGACGACGACGAGCCGACCGGAGTCCTCCTCGAAGCCGCAATCGACCCGATCTACCGGGCGGTCGAACCGGATCCGTCCGAGACGCGCGACATCGTCGAGGCCGCGCTCGAAGGCTGCGCCGCCCGCGGGGTCACCGCCTTCCACGACATGGTCCGAGACTCGCACGCCCCCCGCGTCTACCGCGATCTCGACGCGGCAGGGGAGCTCACCGCCCGCGTCCGGATCAACTACTGGAGCGACCACCTCGACGCGGTCCGGGAGGTCGGCCTCGCGACGAACGCCGGAAGCGAGATGGTCGAGACCGGCGCGATCAAGTCGTACACCGACGGGAGTATCGGCGGCCGGACCGCGCGCCTCTCGGAGCCGTACGCCGACGCGCCCGACGAGACCGGCCAGTGGGTCGTCGACCCCGAGGAGCTGAACGAGACGGTGGCGGACGCGACCGACGCCGGCTTCCAGTTCACCGCCCACGCCATCGGCGACGAGGCGGTCGACGCCGTGGTGGACGCCTACGCGGACGCCTCCCGAACCGACGCGGGCGACGCTCGCCACCGGGTCGAACACGTCGAACTGGCCGACGACGACGCGATCGGGAGACTCGCGGAGACGGGCGTCGTCGCGAGCGTCCAGCCGAACTTCCTGAAGTGGGCGCGGGAGGGCGGTCTCTACGAGGAGCGACTGGGGCCCGAGCGCACCGCGGAGACGAACCGCTACCGCGACATGCTCGACGCCGGCGTCCGACTCGCGTTCGGCTCCGACGGGATGCCGATGGACCCGCTGTTCGGCGTCCACCACGCCGTCAACGCCCCCGCGGCGGCGCAGCGGCTCACCGTCACCGAGGCGCTGCGCGCGTACACGAGCGGCGCCGCCTACGCCGGCTTCGACGAGGACCGGCTCGGCACGATCGAACCGGGAAAGCGGGCCGACCTCGTCGCGCTCGACGCGTCGCCGTGGGAGCACGACGACGCGATCGACGAGGTCGACGTCGCGCTGACGGTCGTCGACGGCGAGGTCGTGTTCGACGGGCGGTGAGTCGGCGGGTTCGGGTGGCCCGACGAGGGTCGACGGCGAAACGCGCAATCGCTGCCAGAAAACAGTAGTTATTAATCGTGTAGTTCCAAGTAGTGCGCATGACAGAGATAGCCATCGAGTACGCCGCGGGGGACCGCCTCCGGTCCGAGGCGGAGACCGCCCGACGGCTCATCGACGCGTATCTCGGCGACCGCCCCGACGTCGACCGCGTCACGTTGTCTCCCTCCGGCGACTCCGTCTTCTGCGTCAGCGTCGAAGGGGACCGCATCTGGTGTACCGACCCCCGCGAGTGGATCGACGCGATGGAGGCGGTGACCGCCGCGCGGCGGCGGCTCTCCGAGGTGTCGTAGCGCTCCGTTCCGCCGCGCGGGGGCTCTCACCCGGAGCCGTCGTCGCGGGCGCTCGCGTGCGAGTACGCGAACTCCCGCAGCAGTTTGCCCGCCACCGCCGCCGCCTGTCCGTCGTCGCGATCGTTCACTTCGACGACGTCGAACCCGTCGGCGCGCGGCGCGACCGCCCGGACCAAGTCGCGGACCTCCCGCGGCTCCAACCCGAACGGCTCCATCGTCCCGGTTCCCGGAGCGTAAGCGGGGTCGAGCGCGTCGACGTCGACCGAGCAGTAGACGGAGTCGTCGGCGTCGAACGGCGGGTCGTCGGCGTCGAACGGCGGCCCGCCGTCGAGCGCGTCGAGCCACCCGCGGGCGTCCTCCGGTGCGACGACCTCCACGTCGGCGTCGGCCGCGCGGTCCCACTCCGCCTCGGAGCCGGTCCGGGCGCCGACGATCACCGCGCGGTCGACGCCGAGGTCGTCGAGACACCGACGCGTGACGCAGGCGTGGTTCCACGGACTTCCGTCGTAGCTCTCGCGCAGGTCGAGGTGGGCGTCGCAGACGACGAGGACCTCGGGGTCGACGGCGTCGACGCCCGCGTAGGTGACCGTGTGTTCGCCGCCGACGAGGAGGGGGACCGCGTCGTCGTAGGCGACGCTCCGCAGTTCGGCGGCGAGGTGGTCGAGGTACGCCGGCACGTCGTCCCACGGGCGCACGTCGCCCGCGTCGTGGACGCCCAGCGCGGAGAAGCGACTGTCGGTGCGGCGGTCGTAGTCGTCGCAGCTCTCGGCGAACCGCCGGACTCGGTCCGGTCCGAACCGGGTACCCGGCTGAAAAGTGGTCGTGGCGTCGAGCGGAGCGCCGACGACCACGTAGGAAGCAGCTTCGCGGTCGGTCGTCGCCCCGGGGAACATGCCGGCTACCCGATGATCTTCCGTTGGCCCTCGTAGTCGAGGTACTCGATGTTGTCGTCCGAGGTGAACTCCTCGCCCTCGGGGATACGCATCGTGAACGTGTCGTAGGTGTCTAAGTCCATCACCTGGACCTCGTCGCCGCTCACGTTGACGACCTGTCCCTGCTTGCGCTCGATGATCGGGACCCACACCTTCGCGTCGACCGGCTGCGAGAGCGAGCGCTTCTTGTCGTCGAAGACGCCCTTCCCCTCGACGCGGGCCTTGGCGCTGCCGTGTTTTCCGGGTTTGGCGGTGCTGTAATGGTTGATCTTACAGGGCGCGCTGTCCATCATCACGTAGCTGCCCTCTTGGAGTTCGCGAACCTGCTTCTGCTCTCGCGGCATAGGCGCTACTTCCCGCGGCGCGTGTATAAACGGTTTGGAACGCCGTCGGGACGCGGCTCGAAGCGGCGTTCACGCCCGGTCACGGGGCGGAAGAGCGGGGCGGAGGGGTGAAGTCGACCGTCGGGTGTGACGGTGACGGCCGCGGCGACGTAACGGCCGAGAGAGCCGCGGCGGCCGGACCGGGCCCGAGGAACCGGTCTACGGGTCGAGCTCGTCGACGTACTCCTCCGGCTCGTCGTCGTCGTCGACGTTCCCGTCCGGCGGGACGAGCCCTCCCGTGTACAGGTAGCTGACGAGGAACATGACGATGAAGCCGACGCCGACCGCGGCCGTCGTCCGGACGACGAACGGGAAGTCGACGAAGTAGAGGGCGCGGTCCGCGACCGCGATAGCGACGAACGCCACCAACAGCACCTTCTGCTCGTCGGTCGGGTCGCGGACGAAGCCGACCACGTCGTCTTTGAGGTCACCGAGCAGACCCATCAGGCGTCACCCCCGCTTTCGGTGGTCGCGCGGTCGGCGGCGGCGTCGACGCCGTCGGCCGCCTCGATCACGCGGCTCACCCGGTCGAGACCCTCCTCCAGTTCGTCGGTCGGGAGGCCGAACCCGATCCGGAACCGATTCGGGAACCCGAACAGGCCGCCGGGCGCGAGGACGACGCTCGCCTCCTCGACGACCGTCCGACAGAACGCCTCGGCGTCCGCGAAGCCCTCAGGGACGGTTACGAACGCGTTGACGCCGACGGGGTCGAGCCAGTCGAGGTCGTGGTCGTCGACCCACTCCGCGACCGTTTCGCGGTGGTCAGTCGCCAGCTCGCGGTTCTCCGACAGGATGCGGTCCTCGCGTCGGCCGAGCGCCTGCTTCGCGACGTGTTGGCCGAAGAGGCTTGGCGAGATGGTGGTGTAGTCCTTCCAGCGCCACGCGCGCTCGACGACCGGCTCCGGGCCGGCGATCCAGCCGAAGCGAAGTCCGGCGAGGCCGTACGCCTTCGTGAGACTCGTGGTGGAGATGCCGTGCGCGCCGTAGCTCGCCACCGGCGGCTGCGGGTCCTCGGCGAGCAGGCGGTACACCTCGTCGCAGAGCAGGTAGGCGTCGCGGTCGACGGCGACGTCGTAGACCGCCCGCATCGCGGCCTCGTCGTGGTACCGCCCGGTAGGGTTGTTCGGGTTGTTGACGACGATCACGGCGGTGTCGTCGCGGGCGGCGTCAGCGACGGCCTCGGGGTCCAGTTCCCACTCCGGCGGCTCCAGTTCGACGCGGCTCACGCCGCCGAACGCGTCCGGGACGGCGTGGAGCGCCTGATAGGTGGGGGTGACGACGACCGCGTGGGTGCCGGAGCCGACGCCGGAAGGCGGGGCGTCGGCCCCGTTTCCGTTCCCCGCCCCCCCGTCGACCGGGCCCTCGTCGCCGAGCAGCGAGAGGAACGTCAGGAAGTTCGCCTCCTGCGTGCCGCAGGTGAAGAGCACCTCGTCGGCGGCGCGGTCGTAGCGATCGCCGACGGACGCCCGGAACTCGGGGTCGCCGTTCGTCGGGATGACGTAGCCGAGCTTCCCCGGGTCGAGGTCGAACCGGTCCGCGTCGAGCGACCGGATGCCGCTTTCGGCCAGCATGATGTCGGCCTCGTGTTCGTGCTCCGCGAACCAGCGTTCGAGGCCGAACGGGTCGATGCGCATACCGGCTCTCGGGCGGGCGCGAGGTTAGGTGCTGTGGTTGCCGGCGACTCACTGCCGCCGGCGCCGTCGCTCACCGGCGCACGGACCGACGTCCGCGCTCGCACCCCAACGACTATCCTCGGGGATCGAGACGTCGGAGCATGGGTATCAACCGCCAACGGCTGCTGGGCGTGCTGCTCGTCCTCACGGCCACCCTCGCCGCGGTCGTGCTGGCGGAGGTGCTGCGGACGGTCGTGTTCGCGGTCACCGTCGCGTACGTCCTCTATCCGGTTCGCAAGCAGCTCGTGGGTCACGGCCTCTCGCGGCGGATCGCGTGCGCCGCCACCACCGCGGTCGCCTTCCTCGGCGCAACCCTGCTCGTGGCGCCGCTGTTGTACGCGCTGTACCGCCGTCGGTCGCAGCTGATCGCGATCCTCCGACAGATCCCCGACGCCGTCCCGATCAGCGTCGGCGGCTTCCAGACGACCGTCGAGGTCGCCCCGTACGTCGCGGCCGCCGAGACGTTCATCCGGGACGTCGCGCTCGGGGTCGCCGGCGCTGCGCCGGTGCTCGTCTTACAGCTCATCGTGTTCACCTTCCTAGTGTACGGGATCCTGTATCGGCCGGGCGCGGTCGGGACCGCGCTCTTCGGCGTCGTCCCGGCGACGTACCACGACATCCCGACCCGGCTCCACGAGCGCACGCGGCGGACGCTGTACTCGATCTACGTGCTTCAGGCCGCGACCGCGGCGGGGACGTTCGTCCTCGCGCTCGGGGTGTTCTGGACGCTGGGGTACGGGTCGCCGGTCCTGTTGGCCGTCATCGCGGGGATCCTCCAGTTCATCCCCGTCCTCGGCCCGAGCGTCCTCGTCGTCGCGCTCGGGGCCGGAGACGCGCTCGTCGGCGAGACCGGACGCGCGGTCGCCGTGCTGGTGATCGGGATCGTCGTCATCGGCTTCGTCCCGGACGCGGTGATCCGGACCCAGCTCGCCGACTGGACCGGGAAGATCTCTCCGGGGCTGTACTTCGTCGGGTTCGTCGGCGGGATCCTCACGCTCGGCGCGATCGGCGTCATCGTCGGCCCGCTCGTCGTGTCGCTGCTGCTCGAAGTGATCGAGATGCTCTCCGAGACCGACGCCCCGGCGGAGTCGGCCGACGGGACCGCGGACGCGGCCGAGTAGCCCGACCGGCACGGCTTTCCCTCGGCCGACCGTCCGTTCGGTATCTGATGCCCCCGACGGATCCCCCCGTTGCGGTCGGCAACGCGCCGACCCTCACGCCCCGACGGCTCGACGGCCTCACCGAGCGCGTGACGCGCTCGCGGCCCGCGGACGACGACGCGAGCGACCGCGGCGACCGCATCGACGTGTTCGCTCCGGCGACCGCCGAGCGGATCGGGAGCGTCCCGGCCTGCGACGCGGGCGACGTCGAGGCCGCGGTCGAGCGCGCCCGGGACGCGCAGGCGGAGTGGGCGGAAACGCCCGCGGCGGAGCGCGCCCGAATCGTCGAGCGGTTCGGCGACCTCGTCGCGGAGCGCCGCGAGGAGCTGCTCGACGTCCTCCAGGTCGAGACCGGGAAGTCCCGGCGCACCGCGGTCGAGGAGGTGTTCGACGTGCCGACCGGCTGCGCGTACGTCGCTGGCGAGGCGCCAGACGCGCTCGCTGCGGAGCGGCGGCGGGGCGTCGCGCCCGGAATCGCGACGGCGACGGTCACCCGCGAGCCGGTCGGGGTCGTCGGCGTGATCTCGCCGTGGAACTACCCCCTCACCCTGTCGATGGCCGACGCGGTCCCGGCGCTGGCCGCGGGCAACGCGGTCGTGCTCAAACCCGACGAGAAGACGCCGTACGGCGCCCTCCTGTGCTCCGAACTACTGGAGGTCGCCGGCCTCCCCGACGGCCTCTTCCAGGTCGTCACCGGCGAGGGCCCTCAGGTCGGCCCCCCGCTGATCGACGCGGTCGACTACGTCGCGTTCACCGGCAGCACGTCGGTCGGGCGGACGATCGCCGAGCGCGCGGGGCGGAACCTGATCGGCTGCTCGCTGGAGCTCGGCGGCAACAACCCGCTCGTCGTCCTCGGGGACGCCGACGTCGACGAGGCCGCCCGCGGCGCGGTCCAGGCCTGTTTCTCGAACGCGGGCCAGCTCTGCCTCTCGGCGGAGCGGATCTACGTCGTCGAGTCCGCGTTCGACGCGTTCCTCGACGCGTTCGTCCGCGAGACCGAGACGCTGACGCTCGGGACCGGCTACGACTACGACGCTGACCTCGGCTCCCTCGTCGACGCCGACCAGCTGGCGCGCGTCGAGTCGCACGTCGCTGACGCCCGCGAGCGCGGCGCGACCGTCGAGACCGGCGGGCGAGCTCGCCCCGACGTCGCGCCGTACTGCTACGACCCCACGATCCTGACCGGCGTCGACCCGGACGCGACGGTCGCCTGCGAGGAGACGTTTGGCCCCGTCGCCGCGGTGACGCCAGTGCCGGACGCGGACGCGGCGGTCGCGGCCGCGAACGACTCGCCGTACGGCCTGAACGCGAGCGTCTGGACCGGGGACCGCGAGCGCGGCGCGGCGCTCGCCCGCGAGATCGACTGCGGCACGGTGAACGTCAACGACGCGTTCCTCGCGACGTGGGGCGCCGTCGACGCGCCGATGGGGGGGTTCGGCGACTCGGGGCTCGGGCGTCGGCACGGCCGGGAGGGGATTCAGCGCTACACGGAGACGCGGACCGTCGGCGTCTCGCGGGTCGGCCCGCTGACCTTCCCCGACCGGATCCCGGCCGACTGGTTCGTCCGCGGCGCGTTCGCGGCGATGCGTGCCGCTCGCGGGACGCGTCGAGCGACGAGGAGAATTCGTCGTCGGCTGTCGCGTCGCTGAACGGAACGGGTCGCGCTGCTCGCGCGGGAGGGCGCGCCGAAATGTCCCCTACTCCCCGTCGTCGCGCCTACTCCCCGTCGTCGCGCAGGTCCCCGAACACGCTGGCCGCGGTGTCGGGCACGTCGAAGTCGTGGTAGTGCTCGCCCTTCTCGTTCGAGAGGATGTTGAGCGCGGCGGCGGCGCCGTCGCCCGCGGAGATGACCGCCTGCCACTCCTCGGCGCGGGCCATCGCGCCGGTCGCGTAGACGCCCTCGACGCTGGTCTCCATCGAGACGCCGACGCTGACGGTGTCGTCGTCGTCGAACTCGCAGCCCAGCTCCTCCGCGAGGTCGCGGTTCGCGCCCGTGGCGAGGACGACGTAGTCGGCGTCGTACTCGCCCTCCTCGGTCGAGACCGTGAAGCCGTCGCCGGCCGACTCGACGCCGGTGACCTCCTCGCCCTGGTGGCGGTCGACGCCGAAGTCGTCGACCTGCTGGCGCGCGGTCGCCATGAACTCGCTGCCGCCGATAGAGCCCACGCCGAGGTAGTTGAACAGGTGCGCCTTGTGCATCCACGTCCCGTCCGTGTCGAAGAGGACGGTGTCGAGTCCGTTCTTGCTCGCGAACAGTCCCGCGCTCAGTCCGGCGGGTCCACCGCCGACGATTGCGACGTCTGTCATGGGCCCACTTACGCGGCCCGGGTCATAAGGGTTGACGGAAGCGGGGATCGACAGGGACGGGACCGTCGACGGCGCTGACGGACCGGGCGATCCTCACTCCGCGAAGTCGGTGAGCGACCCGGTTCCGTCGACTTCGGGATCGTCGTCTTCAGCCCCATCGTCTCCGGGATCGTCAGGTTCGGAATCGTCACCAGTCGACTCCGGACTCTCCCACGGATCCTCGGAGTCGACCGGCTCGACGGCCCGGTCGAGCTCGGCGGCGTCGTACTCGACGTCCTCGTCGAGCAGCATCGCGAGCCGCTGCCAGCGCGCGCTCTGCTCGTCTTCGCCCTCCGGGCCGACGCGGGCGCCGTGGGTCTTGAAAAACCGGGTGCCGCGACCCCGCTTCGACCCCTCGCCGGTGTGGCCGTCGAAGACCGCGTCGAACCTCCCGTCGGGTTCGAGGTCGCCGACCGGGAAGTCGTGGGCGGGTTCCTCGCCGCGTTCGCGGGCCTCGGCGCGGATCTCGGCCACCGCGGAGAAGTAGGCGTCCGCGTTCGACGCCTCGCGGGTCGAGCGAGCGCGAGCGGCCGCGAGCGCGGCGTGGATCGCACAGAGGCGGCCCTTCCACGCGTCCGGCTCCCAGCGCTCGGTCGCGAGCTCCTCGTAGCGCTCGATCAGGAGCGCGACCTCGTCGCCCGCGCGGAGGTCCTCGACGACGTAGAGGTTCAAGCGGTCCCAGAGGTTCCAGGCGTACCCCGAGCGGGCAAGCTCCCACGCCGCCCACGCCGCGACCTCCTCGTCGGAGCGCCTGACCGCCTTCTGGAGGAGGCTGGAGACGACGTACCGACTGTACCCGCCGTCGGTCTCGTTCGGCCCCTTCTCCTCGCCGTAGTCGTTCTCGCCCGTCGCGTCCGGCGTCGTCTCGGTCTCGAGGCTTCCGTCGGACCCGAACGTCGCCTGTCTGTCGTCGCCGTCGGCCATGCCCCCGCTCCCGCCGCGAGCGACTTAATTGCCGCGCGGCGAGCGCGGACACGAGGGCTTCGCCGCGGCGCCCGGGTCGGTCGATCGGCGCCGCGGTACGGCGGATCACACCGGTTCTGAAAGGGAACGCTTAAGTCCGATCCAGCGGCTACGTTTCGGTAACCGCCCTTAGCTCAGCTTGGTAGAGCAGTCGACTGTAGATCGACTTGTCCCCCGTTCAATTCGGGGAGGGCGGATACCCGCTTCTCAGCGGTTTCGGGTCCATCCCGAGACCGGTGATTTCGGTCCGTAGAAGACGTGAGCCGGTAGGCCGCATTTTCAGAAGACGCCGGGAAAAATCGGAGTTCAACAAGGTTCGTAACGCCGCCCGACGCCGTCGTGCGAATTTCGAAGTGGACGGGGGTGAATCATGAGTACTCGTCGCGATAGCGACGAGACGGTCGACATCGAGATCGACGTCGAGGGCGGCACCCTCGAAATCGAGCGCGAGCGGATCGAGAACGTTCGCGTCGACAGGCTCTTTCAGCCGGTCGAGTCGGACCAGTGCGACGCGCGGCTCCAGCTCTGGAGCGACGGCGCCGGGTGGAACGGCTACGAGCGTCGCGACGGCGAGTTCTACCACGTCAACGTCCTGACCGAGACGATGGTCAGCGACGATCAAGTCGTCGTCGAGTCGACCTACATCCACGAGGAGCAGGTCCCGCCGGAGGATGTCGCGGAATCCGTTCGCGACCACGTTCTCGACAGACACGCGGGTGCTGTCGGGACGTTCGTTCGGGGGTGTTCGCCCCCATGAGCCGGTCTCGCTCCGGAGGACGGTTCGAGGAGTTCGGCCGCGTCGACACCGAGATCGGCGAGTCGATCAACTTCGACCGACTCGCCGGCACGGACGACACCTCGTGGAACAAGGCGGAGCCCTACGAGTCCGACATCGAGACCGTCTCCCGGCTCGGATTCAAGGTGCGCTCCCCGGACGGCGAGGAGTGGCACCACGTCGTTCTCGCTCGCGAGGGAGACCACCACGTCGGTCTCTGCGACTGTAAGGGGTGGGAGTACAACGACGGCCCCTGCGTCCACCTCTGCGCCGTCAGAAAGGCTGCGTGGACCGGCGTCACGCCGGAGCGCGACATCAACGGGCGGACGGTCCGGATCTGCGACCTCGACGCCGCCGACGCCGCCGAGCGCCGCTACCCGTACCTGACGGAGAAGCAGCGCGAGGCGTATCTGGCGTGCGAACTCGGGGACACTGGCGTCCGCGAGTTCCAGCGCGCACAGGGCTACTCGTCGCCCGGCACGGTCTCGAACCGGCTCCGGGTCGCTCGCGAGAAGGTCCACGAACACGAACAGCAGCTCCGCGCTGACGGCGGTCGCGACGGTCACCGCGATCCCGTGACCGACGGTCGCCACCTGCTCGGCGAGGGGGTGAGCCGATGATCGATGCGTTCCGTGTGACAGACATCGACCGTGTCACACAGCCCGAGGCCGCGTTCTCTGGGGGTAACAAGGACGATGCGGCCGTTCCGGCTCTGTGTCACACAGCGGGGGGAGGGGTGGCAAATCGGTCTCTCCCCCGCGGGACGCACGCCGCGCTCTCACGCGCAAACAGCAGGCGGCGCGCGCGGCGGTGCGCATTATGCGACCGCCCGAGCGGCCGCAGGCGGAGCGGGGTGGCCCGATGAGCGCCGACTCCGCCGGCCAGCGCGTGGCGGCCCGAGTGAGCGACGACGACCTCCTCGACGCGCTCGACGACGCGGCCGAGGACCACGGCTCAAAGTCGGAGGCCATCCGGGCCGCGCTCCGCGAGGTCTACGGCGACCGCGACGGCGTCGACGACGACGTTGTTGACGCGGTGCTGCCGGACGACCCGATGGTGAAGCGCGGCTACCGCATCCTCGTTGAGGAGGCTGCGCCGTTCACCTCCCGGATCGATGTCGAGGCCGCCGAGAGTCGGATCGCGGACCGCACGAACCTCCCGAGCAACGTGGTCCGGCGCCGCGTCATCAACCCGCTCGCCCGGCACCGCGTCGGCGGCGACCCGATCGTCAAGCCGGTGTGGGGCGTGCTGGTGGTCCGTCAGCCGGAGGACCTCGCGGAGTTCGTCCCGGCGGCCGACGCACCGAGTGACTCCCCGAGCGAGGAGCTGGAGGAGATCGCCGCGGCGGGCGAAGCGGTCGCGACGAGAAGAGGTGATCGCGATGCGTAACGACGAGACGGTCGTCGGCGCGGCGCCGAACGTCGACCTCCGCGGGAAGCGCGACGTCGAGGACGCGGCCGACCGCCGTCGACACCGGATCTACGAGGTGACGTGCCTGTCGTGCGACCACAACGAGCGGGTTCACGTCGAGCCGGGCGAGACGCGGTTCGTCGACCACGACGAGCAGAACGCGGCGCACGTCGTCGAGTACGTTGAGGTGGGCCGATGAAGCACCGCGCAGTCTGCTCGGAATGCGACTGGACCGGCGAGCCGAAGCTGATGAACGGGGCCGCTCGCGACGCTGACGAACACCGAGACGAGACCGGCCACACCGCGAAGATCGAGCGCGCAGCAGCGACCGACGGTGGCCGCGTTCAAGAGAGAGACGGGGTCGATCAACCCACCGCAGTCGATCTGTTCTGTGGCGCCGGTGGAGCGAGCTGCGGAATCCACGCCGCCGGCTTCGACGTCGTCGCTGGCGTCGACAAGAATGCGGTCGCGCTGGATACCCACGCTGAGAACCTCCCCGGCTACACGGTCCGCCACGATCTCACCGATGTCGACCCGTCGATTCTCCCTGAACGTGCTCGCAGCCCCGAGTACCTTCACGGCTCGCCGCCGTGTAAGGGGTTCTCGACGGCCAACGACGGCCGCGACATCGGCGACGAGCGCAACAGTCTCGTCTTTCGGTTCACGGACTGGCTCGCTGCGCTCCAGCCCCGTGTGGCGACGATGGAGAACGTGACCGGGATGACGAACATCACGACCCACTTCATGGACCGCGTGGAGGCGGCGTTCCGGGAGGCGGGCTACGCCGTCAGGTGGCGAACGCTCAACGCGGCCGACTACGGCGTCCCGCAGACGCGACGGCGGGTGATCACTATCGGCGTCCGTGAGGATCTCCCGGCACCGAGCCGCTGGTTCCCGGCGCCGACTCACGCCGAGACGCCGACGGCGACGCTCGACGGCGAAGAACTCACCGAGTGGGTCACCGTCGAAGAGGCGATTGGCGACCTCGGACGGCCGGTCGGCGACCACCGGCCGCAGGGAGAGAACAACGGCACCTCCGCGGCGCGCTGGCGGGGTCGAGACGAACCGAGTCACACGCTCAAGACCGGCGGAACGCATGTGACTCGCCCGGATGGAGGGTTCCAAATCACCGACCAGGTCAACGAGCCCCACCAGAAAGCGGGCCGCCGGCCGATGGTCGGATCCGACGAACCAGCGAACGCGATCCGCGCCGGGACAGCGCCGCTGAAAGTGCCGAACCACGTCGCACAGGATCACGGCGAGCAGGCCCGAGAGCGGTTCCGTGACATCCTCGCCGGGCGCCGGCCGGGTGCTGGCCTCAGCGGCCGGGTGGCCCGGCTCAAGCGGCCGTCACCGACGATTACGGCCGACGAGACGGCAGCGGTCCCACCGATTCGGCCGCCGAACCACAACCCGCGCGAGGCGACCGAATACGAGCCGCACGGCTACGAGAGCGACGCCCCGGCGACGACGATCACCGGAGCCCGGCTCACCGAACGCGGGCACCACGAATCGCAGTTTGAGGGCGCCCGCCGGCTCACAGTCCGCGAGTGCGCCCGGCTCCAGTCGTTCCCCGACTGGTTCGTGTTCACCGGGACGAAGACGAGCCAGTACGCACAGGTCGGAAACGCGGTTCCTCCGCTGCTCCAGTACCATGTAGCCGCTCACCTCCAAAACGAGGTGTTGAGGGATTGATCGGCGCTACTCGGCAGAGACTCCCAAAATCACGTCGCACTCCGGACACTTCCAGACTTTTGGATCGTAGTCGCCGGGGAGAGGATCATACACCGGATCGACAGTACGTCCGCACGACGGGCATTCACCGGGCATACCAGCTGAGGTATTCGTTGACACATCAAATATTTGGCGGTTCTGACGGGTGTGTCAACGCCCAAGACGAGTTTGGGATTCTCTATACAGAAACCCAAACTCGCACCTTCCTTCCCCTGAACCGTTTATAAACCAACTACCTCGAAACACCCCGAACAATGGAAACCCAAACTCAGGACAAAGCGACCGTCTGGCTGAAGCCGGAGCAGGTCGACCGGATGCGTTCCGCGACCGTCGAAGCGAGCGCGCCGTACCTCGCCGCTCGCAACGACGCGCTGATCGCGACGCTCTACGACTCCGGGCTCCGCGTCGCGGAGGCCGTCGCGCTCGACGTGGCCGACCACGTCGACCTCAACGACGGCGTTCTCGCGCTCCCGGCCGACATCCAGAAGGACTACCCGACCGACCGCACGCCGAACTACACCGAGATCGAACTGGCCGACGAGACCGTCCGGACGCTCCGGACGTACCTCGCCGGCCGCTGGAAGGAGACCACAGCCCTGTGGCCGTCGCGACAGTCTGACCGGATGACTACGGAGTCCGTTCGGAACGTCGTTCGAGAGGCCGCCGTCGGCGCCGACGTGCGACCGATAACGGTCACCGGGCGAGGCGACCCGGAGGACGTGACGCCGCACACGCTCCGGCACAGCGTCGCCTACCGGATGCTCAACGTCGAAGAGGGCCACACCTTCTACGACGTGCGGAACCGGCTCAGGCACGCGACGATCCAAACCACCGAGCGAGTCTACGACCACATCGACCGAGTTTAAATCGCTATAATATCCTCGGAGACATTTCGTACTCTTCTGGTAGTTTCTCGATTCGAACTTTTACTAACATTGGATGCTGTTCCGTATTCGCCTCTGAAATCGCTTCTAAGACTTCTTTCTGGTCGCGTTCCAGCTCAGCGTACTCTCCAGACTTCACCTCTACCGGGAAATGAATCTCTTTTTGGATATTCCATTTATTTGTGATTCGTCCATCCCGCCCCCATTCAATCTCATCCTCGTAGATTTCAGGTATGACTTTCGCGGTAAATGCCCCGTCTGTCCGAGCGGACACTGTTTCACCGTTTTCAGTAGATACTTTGAAATGGTCGGCAGATCCGTGAGAGACTCGAATAGGTGTGTCCTCTGCTAGTGAATATGTATCTTCGATAAATGATCGTATCTCGTCTTCAATCGGGTTTGGCACAATTCGACCACCGAAGACGAGTGCTTCACCGATCGCCCCCTTCTGATTGGGACCAACGCTGTCTGTTTCCATACACAAACGTCTCGAACACAGTTATATGAAAGACGGCTTTTGCCCCAGTCTGATCGTCTCCTCTTCACAATTTATTCAGTTATTAATTGAGCAATAATAACTATACAGCGGCCGTGTGACGTGTCGGTATGGTCGCCACAGACCTACCGACGCCGAAAGAGTTCGAGGAAGCACAGGAAGCAGCCGAGAACGGCAACCACGACGAAATCAAGCCCTTCTACGGGTTCAGCCGCATCGAGGAGTTCGACGACTACACCGACTTCATGAGCTACGTGGCCGCGAAGAAGGCCGCATCTGCCAGCGAGGACGCGTTCGAGACGCGGAGGTCGTTGGATGGCTACGAGAGCGCCGCGAAGGGGCTGCTGCTCGGTATCGGTGCCGCGGCTCTCATCGAGGCGGTGATCGGTGATGCGCGTCTCTGAAGCCGGCGCCGCCCTCGCGCTCCAGCCGGAGGACGAGGGCGAGCGGACCGCGCTCTCACGGCTTCGCGAGATCTACCGCCGAGCGACTGCGTACCGCCTGCCGTGTCCGTTCTGGGACGACGATCCGGGCCGGTACTGTGACCTCAACCCGACCGGTGCCGACGCCCTGGTGCTTCGCGACGGGATGGGCTCCGACGCCGTCGACGGCGAGGCTGCCGAAGGGGCGCGCGTCGACGACGGGGAACCCTGCCCGTCGCTCGCGTTCGACCCGACCGGCGCGGACATCGCGGAGGGCTGTGCGTGACGGAGATCGTCGAATTCGGCACCCGAGCCGACGCCAACGCGGTGCGCGACGACCACGCCGACCACCTCACCGGCCGGTTCGACCGACGGTTCGCCAAAGTCGAGCTCGCCGACGACATTCCCGACGACGTCGAGGCGGAGATCCGCGGCATCGCCGCCGACGGCCGCGCCGACCGGGAGGGCGGCGCCGGGCACGTCGAACTCACGGACGGCGAGAAGCGTCGCGTCGGCCCGTTCACCGGGTCGAACAACTACCGGAAGGCGACCGCGGTCAAGGCGGCGTTTCTCGACGCGGGGATCGACGACTGGGAGGCCCACTACGACCCGACACTCACCGCCGACGAGAACACCGGTCGGATCGAGGAGGTGCGCCAGCAGCAGACGGGCGCCGACGTGAGCGACGGGCCGACCGAACAGGAACGCCTCCAGAAAGAAGCGGACGCGGCGCAGCGCGTCGACGGCGAGGGATGCGACCACGCCCGGAACATGTGCCAGCACGGCAACCCGGACGCCTGCGAGCATCTCGCCGAGGACTGCGGCGCCGACGAGACCGAGATCTCGTCTCTCCTCGATTTCGCCGAGGCGGTCCCTTACAAACACCTCGACGGGGAGACGAAGGGCGCCCTCTCGCGTTCGTGGCGCGGCTACAAGACCAGCGTCCGCCGGCTCGCGGGTCTCCTCGACGAGGTACAGCGCGAGTTCCGGAACGCGGAGCGCGCCGCTGCCGCGATCGACGCGATCGAGGAGGGGATCAGCGACGCCGACACGGAGCGGTTCGAGGCGCTGGAAGGCCACCACCGGACGCTGTTGAACCTCTACGGGAGCCACGACGACCGGCTCCACGGCCAGCCGGGGCGCGGCCGCGATCCGACCGACATCGACCTCGCCGAGCGCGCGCCGGACCGGCCCGCGGTCCCGGAGCGACCGGACGCACTGGGTGGGTCCGCAGGCAGCGACGACACGAGCGAGCAGCTCCTTCGCGACGATCGCCACGTCGACGACCCGGATCCCGACGACGGACTCGGCCGGTTCGGCGTCGAGCCCGAGGAGGGCCGTGACGGCCCCTCCGAAGAGCATCGCCGGGCACAGAACCGCGGATACGCCCGGAGCGGCTCTCGCGGCTTCGACGAGGGCGCCAGCGCCCGCGACGGGCTCGGACAGTTCGCCGCGACGGGCGGCGAGGAGACGTTAGACAACTACGAGGAGACCGATGCCTGAACTCGCCTGTAAGATCGATGGGTGCGACTACGAGGGGACGCCGCAGGGGCTCCGGTCGCATCTCCACGGACGGAAGGACGACGACCATGTCGAGGCCGCGGCCGACCGGCGCCATCACGACTGGTACCCGAGCGCCTACGGCCTCGACGACGAGGGTACCGCGGTCGAAGGGGGTGACGAGGGAGCCGAGAGCCCCTCCGAAGGCGCCGATCCGGCCCCCTCTGAAGAGGGTACCGGCGAAGGGGGCGGAGATACCCTCGATCCCGACCCCTCTGAAGGGGGTCCCGAATCGCCCGACGAGGCGGACGAATACGCCGCGCAGTGGGAGGGCGCAGATACCCCCACCGAGACCCCCTCCGAAGGCGCCGATCCGGACCCCTCCGAGGAGGGTACCGACGGAGAGGGCGACGATACCCCCGATCCGGACCCCGCTGAAGAGAGTGGCATGGGGCTCGGCACGGCCCTCGTGCTGGGTACCGGCGCCCTCGCGGTCGCGGTGTTGCTCCGCGGACGGGGGTCGGACCCCACCGAATCGCCCGACGCGACCAACCCCACCGATACCCAAAACGAGGGCGGAAGTGGGGGGTCGGGATGGGACCAGAGCGGGGGGTCGACCCCCATCGACGGCACCGACACGGACGACATGGAGTTCACGCCGACCGAAACATGACTGACGACCCCACCAACGACGACGCCGACCCGGACGAATCGCCCGACGACGAGACCCCCGACGAGCCCGACGAGGCCCCCGCCGAAGGGGGCGACGAGGGGGACGAACGACCCCCGATCGACGACGAGGAGCGGGCCGACGTTGACCTCGCGGCGATCTCCGAGGAGATCAACGAGGAGGAAGGGGGCGACGGCCCCCCTGAAGAGGGGTCCGAATCGCCCGACGAGACCAACCCCGACGATACCCAATCAGAAGGGGGTGAGGAGGGGGGAGAGACCCCCTCTGAAGGGGGTTCGTGGGGCGAGATGTATGTCGAGTCCCTCTCGGTACTCCTACCGGAGGTCGCCTCGGAGATGCGCGACGAGGGCGACGCCGAGGCGATGTCCTCCGAGGAGGTCGCGGCCCTCGCGACCGAGCCGCCCGTGGAGCTGGATCAGAAGTTCGACGCGGTCGTTTCGGATATGGGCATGGAGGAGATGAGCGACAAGCAGGCGCTCCTCCTCTCGACCGCGATCGTCTGCGGCACCGTGCTGCTGAAGGATGGTGACGTGGCCGGGAAGTTCGTTGGCGCCGCCTCCGAGGAGGTGAGCGCGTGATGTTCGGGCTCCAGAAGCAGGCGATGAAGCAGATGATGTCGAACCCCGCGGAGAACGAGCAGATCCGGGCCTACGCGGGGATCCTCGCCGGGCTCGAACGCGAGCAGCGGGAGCAGATGCGACAGCACGCCGAACACCTCGGCGTCGACCCGGACGAGGTCGGCCTCGCCGAGCCGCCGGACCCCGAGGTGCGCGTGGCGGAACTCGCCGATGCGGTCGGTGCGCACGTCGTCGGCGACGCGTGGAGTCTCTACGTCGACCACCTCGCGCCGGACGAGCTGGAGAACGCCGACCGGGCGGGAGAGTTCGCCGGCGTCGACGCCGACGAGTGGGACGCCCAGATCGAGGAGTGGGCGGCGACGTTCCGGGACCGAGCCGGCGACGCCGTCGCGGACCGCTCCGACCGCGATCTCGCTGACGTCCACGTTCGCGAGACGTTCGGCGTCACCCTCGACGAGTTCGAGGAGGAGATCGTGGAGTTCGAACCCGCCCGCGTCTTTCAGGAGGTCGTCGCAGGCCCGATCGAGACGCACACCGAGGCGCTCGCGGACCTCGACCGGGAGGTGTAGCAGATGCACATGCTCGTAAGCGCGGTCTCGGGATGGGGGAAAGGCTGGCTGGCGCACGCTCTCGCCGAGAAGAACATCAAGGGCGACACCTACGACCGCGTCGTCGTGCTGGACACGTCCGACGAGTTCCGGGGTCTGGTGAGTAAAGAGACCGGGCCGGGGCTCGCGTCGCACTGGTTCGCCGGCCCTCGCGAGCGGGACCACTTCGACCCCGGCGTGTGGGGCAACATGATCGACCGGAACGAGGCGCTCGTCGTTGGCCGCCACGTCGACAAGGACGACTGGCAGGAGGTCGCTCGCGACGTGATCCTCGCGTGTCGCCAGTCTGAACACGACGTGCTGGTCGTCATCGACGAGGCGCACGGGGTCGCTCCGGAGAGCGAGGGATACCCCGACGAGATCAAGGGTCTCGCGACGGACGGCCGGACCGAGGGCGGCTCGGCGACGTCGTCGATCTGGATCACTCAACGGCTCGCCCAGCTCTGTAAGAAGATAGTCGGGAACTGTACCGCCCGGTTCCTCGGCGGCTACCAGTCCGGCAACGACCTCAACGCGGTGAAGGACGTGCTGGAGTACCCGAAGGAGGCGCACAACACCGGCGGGCAGTCGGTCCCGAACCTGCCGGCGAAGCTCCATGCGTCCGACGAGGGCGCGATCTCTGTCCGAAAGTGGATCGAGGAGGGGCCGGACGGCGAGCCCCAGACAGTCAACTCCGAATGGATCTACTCCGACGACTCGGGGAAGATCGAGCGCGTCGAGTCGAACCGCTACGAACCGGAGTGTGACCACGTCGGCGCCGAGGGGAAACGCATCGAGGTGGGGCTGTGACCCGTCCGAGCGAAGAGGTGGCCCTCTATGGGGAGACGGCGGACAGCTTCCGCGAGGTAAAAGAGGAGATCGAGGCCATTCGGGGCCACGAGGTCGCCCGAACTAGAGTCGTCGAGGATCTGATGCTACTCTATCGACAGCATGGGCTCCCCTACGACGACCCGAGAGAGAGATGATTCACTAGCTAAAAAAGCTGAACCAGTCTCTGAATTTGTACCCCCCAATTCCGAAGAGGAGAGGAAGGAGCGTATACAGTATTCCCGGTTGTACACCAGCTTGTACAAAGAGTTGAGCGACTTGTGCTAAGGCTCCGACAGATAGAATAACTGTTAGAGCCATGATGATTGCTTGAATCCGGTTCTGACTACGCTTTTCTTCTCGACTCGCTGCGACCTCAAACCCCTTCGGCTCAAGTAAATAGAATCCATCCTCTCGTTGAGAAACCAAGTCATGCTGTTCCAAGAATGATAGCGCTGCTTGTACCTCACTAAATGACAAATCGGTATTCTCTACGATTGGATGATCCGGAGTGACTCCGCCTGCTTTAGAGAATCGTATCCACTCCTCTTCGCTGACATACAACAAGTGAAGTACCTCCTCCCAGTTTCGTTCCATGCGTACTGTTGAACGTACTTGATGTGTAATTTTTCGGGAAACCTCATACAACCACCAATAAAATTCATCCACGGCCAACTCAGCGGGGCGGCCTATCACAAACGGACCCCGTTTCGGTCCGCTCGCATGGCCTACGATGTAACGGCTGGCTTCGACAAGCTGGCTGATCAGCAGTTCATGATGGACGCCGGCGCGGTCGGCGGCGGCGTCCTCGGAGGAGAAGCGCTCGGATACCTCGCCGACGGCCACTCGGTCGCCGGCTTCGACACGCCCGCTGAACTCGGCGGGGTCGCTGTCATCGCTGGCGCCGAATACGCGCCGATGATCGAGGGACGGACGAAGCGACACCTCCAGGTCGGCGGCGGTGTCGCCCTGATCCTCTCGCTGATGGAGCGTTTCGGTGTCCGCGACTCCCTGAATGAGGTGCTCGCCTGATGGCGGACATCTACATTTCCAACGGCTCGGCGTCCGAAGTCGTCGTCAAGCACACGAACGCGGCCGGGATCGAGCGGGCGACCCCGATCCTCGAAATCGACCCGGACCGGGGGACGTTCCTCCGGCTCCTGAACCGCGTGGCGCGCGGCGACGAGGTCGGGATTCCGGTCTACATGAAGCTCCGCGACTCGAACGGCGACCCGCTCCCGACGAACACGCTCGTCAAGTTCGAGCTGGAGCGCGCCGGCGGCGACGACCAGCACAAGGTGAGCGAGGAGGTCAAGCAGATCAGCTTCTGGAACTCTAACGACATCACCACGCAGCGCGACGTCGACAACATCGACAACGCGAAGGTGACGCTGGAGTACCCAGAGGCCGCCAGCGAGAACGGTGCGGCGCCGTTCCACGACGTTCGGGACGTGGACTCGTTCTACGTCTCGGTCGAGTCGGCGGCCGAAATCGACTGGAACGAGTCGGAGTTCTACTTCGACACGGCCGCCATCGAGGAGGGATCGCGGTAGATGTTCGACGAAGTGATGGAGCGACTGGACGACGCGAACGTGCGTAACACGGCGCTCGCGCCGCGTCAGTTCGAAACGTCGACCAACTCGCAGGGGTCGCTTTCGGACATCGCGACGCTCGTCGCCGACACCGCGCTCGCGCTCCGGACCGGGCGCCGCAACCCGCTCCGCATCGCGGTCCCGGCGTACCAGTCGTTCACCACGGCGGGCGACGGGAGCGATCAGACGTTCAACGTCACCCACGACCTCGCTGAATGCCCGGACACGCAGGACGTGGTGGTCTGGTTCGACGACGCCTATCAGGGGTCGCCGAAGTCGATCAACCACGACACCGACGAGTTCACCGTGTCGGGGCCGGGATCGGCGGTCACCGTTCACGCCTACTACATCAGCGGGAAGGCGGCGACGTTCGAGCTCCGCAAGAAGACGCCGTCGGCGAAGACCTCGAACTCCGAGAAGCTCTACGAGGCAAATCTCGGGCTGATCCACGATGCGAACCAGTCCGAACAGCCGGAGTTCCTCGAACTCAACGAGTCGGCGCTCCAGCGGTTCCTCGCGAGCGACATGGAGCTGACCGCACGACTGAAGGCACCGTATCAGGTCCGTTGGACCGACCCGGACGGGGACGGCACGGAGCCGACGAACGCGCTCCTTCAGGTGCCTGCCCAGAAGTCCAACGGCGAGATCGAGGGACTCACGTCGGCCATCAGCGCCGACATGGGTCGGTAGCGAGGGCGTCACCATGTCCGATTTTTCGACGACAGTCAACGGCGATCCGTGGCAGAGCCCGTCCATCAGCGACGGCCCCGTGACGACGATGGGGTCCGGCGGTGCGCCCGGGGGCGCGTCGGGCGCCGACGGTCTCGCCGCCGACGTGGACGTGACCGACATCGAGAGCCCGCTGTCGAAGTGGCTCGCCGACTCGCGCTGGTCGCGGCGTGACCTCGAACTGCTCACCGACCTCATCGGTGCGATCGGAACGCTCGGATTCCTCTACCTCGCGCTGAACGGAGGTGCCGGCGCGTGAGCCGCGTCGAGACCCGCGTGGAGGTCGAGGACCTCTCCGAGGGAGAGCGCGATCGACTCGAAGAGGAGCGCAAGGGCGACGGGGGTGAAGCGTGACCGACGTGGTCCCGGCGCCGAGCGCGGAGGACATCCCGGTCAACGAGCCGGTGTCGGTCGACATCGGTCCGGGCCAGCAGGCGACGGTGACGTTCACCGCCCGCCAGCGGACGAACGACGGGTTCGTGCTCCCGACCGTCGCGGTCTCGAAGCGGTCGCAGTCGACCTACGAGATCACGATGGACGACGAGGAGGTCTACGGCCCGGCGTCGATCCCGCCGACCGATATCGACGATCTCGGCGTGTGCTTCGTCCCGGCCTACGAGTTCGGACAGGAGCTGGAGGTTCAGGTGGCGAACCTCTCCGACACCGAGCGGGAGTACCACGTTCAGCCGATCGGCTACGAACGCCGCGGTAACGGGGGTGCCTGACGTGGGGCTTGAGAGCGAGGTGGAAAAGATCAAGGCCCGCGGAGCGTCTGGTACGGCCCTCACGGACGGCCCGGAGGACATCTCCGACGGCAGAGAGGCGAGCCTCTCGACGGGGACGGGAGCGGCGTCGTCGGCGACGCTGTTCATCGCGACCGAGGGCGCCGTGGGGCTCACGATCGAGTTCTCGCCGGACGGTGAGACGTGGAGAGAGCCGGGCGACGAGTCGCCGATCGGCTTCGACGCGGCCGGTGAGGACGTGGCGTTCATCGACTACGACGCCGCTGCGGTCCGAATCACTGCGTCGAACGACACCCCGGTCGACCTCGATCTGCGGGTGACAGCATGACCCGCTTCCCGGCTTCCGGCGGCGGGTCAGGGCCGCCCTACACCTACGTGATGGACGGCTACCCGAGCGACGCCGAGGAGGGCGAGAGCCTCTATCATGTCACAGAAGACGCCGCCTACGTGTACACCGGAAGCTCATGGGTCGAGCAGACCGTTACGAACCACGGGCAACTCGCTGGTGTGTCGGCGGCCGATCACCACAGCCGATATACTGACACCGAAGCCCAGTCGGCGGTCCACGACAGGCCCACATCTACGCAGCAAGCATCCGGTGGGACTCATCGGCAATATATCAGCTTGGGTATTGAAAACAGCAGCCCGCAGATCGGTTCCTACGTTGAGAGGGTCAGTTTTTCCTCGACTTACGACTCTACTGACCAAGTGAATTACACTATAAACGGCTTCGGCGGCACTATCGAGTCCGGATCGTTTGGAGCGAATAGTGGCACGGTGGTCTCTGTCAACGAACTTGTTGACACCATCTCGGGCGGCTATCAGGTCGTTCTCGACTGGGTAGAGGTGCCATCCGGTCAGAACCACACCCACCCGATTTAGAGCAAACACATGAGGAACGCCTAAAACGACAATGAACTACGATTCGATAATTGACGGCGGCGGATCGGGAGGTACGGACGACAGCGACGGGTCCGGGTCCTTTTGGGATCAGGACGTGGAGACGAGCAGCGGAGACGACGCCGACGCCGATGATGCCGGTGTGACCGACCTCACGCCGGAGGACGACGACTCGGGCGGGCTCGTTGATGACGGATCGAGCAGCGGCTACACGTCGATCACGAACGACGGCACCGAAAGCACGGTCAACGACGCCGACGCCTCGGACGGCTCCGACGGGAGCGACACCTGGGGCCTCGACTCGGACGGCAGCGACGGCGGCGACGGCTTCGACACCGACAGCAGCGCCGACGACACCGACGACTGGGAGGACAGCGGCTCGGGCGGCGGCTACACCACGATCACGAACGACGGAACCGAAAGCACGGTCAACGACACCGATCCGGTACAGGGAGACGACGCCAGCGACTACGAGGATGCGGCGTCAGATGGCATCTGGGGCGAGGGCGACGGCTCCGCGCCGGACAACTCGGACGGGTCGAACAGCGTCGACGTGGGAGAGCAGATCGACGCTGCGCTCGCCGAACAGCGCGCCGCCTACGAGGCGCAGATGGCGTCGCTGATGGAGTCCATGCCCGTGCCCGACCAACTCGGCGGCGCTGACTCCGGCGGCGGCCTCTCGCCCGTTCTCGGGGGGACCGCCCTGCTCCTCGCCGGGGCCGGCGCCCTCTACGTCGGAGGGGGCGACTGATGCCCGGAGCGCAGGGCGTTCAGATCGAGGATGTCGATCTGCCGGATTCGCTAGATCCGGGTGACTCCGCGACGGCTCGGATCGACATGACGAACACGAGCAACTTCATCAACCCGTGGAACGCCAACCGCTGTAACGAGGGCAACAACTACGGGCTGCTCGTCGAGGGCGTGCTGGTCGGCCCGGACGGTGAGGAGTTCGTCGGCGATACCGTCTGCGCGAAGCAGCACGACATCGTCGCCTCCTACGAGGCAACGTCCGAGGTAACCTTCGAAGCGCCCGAGAGAGACGGCACGCACCGATACGACGCGTTCGTTCGGATGGCCGAGACCGGTGAGGAGTCGAGCCGGCTGTCGGAGTCGGTCGACGTCTACGGCGACAGCGGGGACGCGCCCGAGGAGGCGCCGGACGACGCGGGTGAGGGGCCCGGTTCGGACGATCTCGCGTGGCCGACTGGCGGAGAAAGCGGCGTTCAGACCCGGATTCAAGCTGCCGCCGCGATCGCGCTGCTGTTCGGCGGGATGTATGTCGCCGGACAGCTCTTCGACATCCAGCTCGGGGGTGGTGCCTGACGTGACCCCGACCGTTCAGTACGTGATCGCAGTTGCGGCCGCGATTACGGCAACTGCGGCCGTCGGGACGCTGGGGATCGCGGTCTCCATGTGGCGCAACCAGAAACGGATGCTGCGGACGATCTTCGGCGCCGAGCAAAACGAGGCGTGGAACGGGCTCGTGGAGATGGTCCTTCGGCATCGCCAGGTGCTGGAGGAGGAGGGTCACCTGTGATCGACGCGGCCGTGGAGTGGGCGGTCGCCGATGGTCCGCCGAACTGGATGTTCGCGCTGGCGCTGCTTACGCATCCGAAAGTGTGGTCTGGAGAGGCCGTGCGAGCCGTCCGGAATCGTCTCGGTAACGGTCCGACCGACGACGGAGATCCCGCCGACGGGGAGGTTCAGGCGTGAAGTTCTTCGACCCAGAAGAGGAGCCGGACGGGGACGCGCTGGCGCCGCACCACTTCTACGTGGGAGTGGCGCTGTCGCTGTTCGGTTTCGCGTCGATCTGGCCGTACTACCCCGCAACGGGAGCGGGCTTCGCGTTCATCGGCCTGCTGGTCGCGCTCGACGACGTGATCGAGCACATGACGCCGTACCCGACGCCGCTCGATCAGGTGTGGAAGCGGGTGGTCTTCCCTCTAGTCAAGAAATTTGAGATGATCAGTAGATGAAACGTCTGTCCAACACATAATATCAAATTGCTCCCACCCGATCTGCTATCTCTGTGAGCAAAATCATGCTTATAACTAAGCCTATTGCCACAATTGGTGAGAGGGCAAAATCAAAGATTGTGCGCCATATCAACACTAGGAGTAGACTAATTAATCCAAAGAATACGAGTTGTCTACTCTCAGTGTTTCCAATCAGTCCCTTATCAAAGAATTTTCTTGTACTCTTGGCGCTTTTTCTTACATTTCTTAAATCTTCTACTGTCGTCGTTTCTAGATCCTCTCTTTTGTTCGCATCGTCCAGTTCAATATTGGATTCATGAAATTCACTAACCGTTTCGAACTCATGTTCTTCCATGAGTTCAATTAGACGATCCAACTTATCTTCATTTGATCGGGCTTCTCTCACCGCATTCATGCGTAATGTGTTGTATATTCTGTACAAAACTACACCAATAGCAATGATTCCTAAGGAAATCGTCATTAGTGAAAGCTCTATTAAAATAGAATTTGTATCAAAATACAACGACTGTGCGCTGAAAATTGCCCCTACGATCAACACTCCGCCGCCAAATAAAAGAACCATACCTAGTGAGACATGGGTTCTGTTATCTTCTGTCGAGAGGTAGACTTGAGTCAATAGTGCGAATACTGGAAGAGTGAGCGCAACTAGCTGGAGTATCCCTAACGCAATCTGTACATCATTGGTTGACATCAACCTTTCTTCATGCTACCAGCCTATAATAATTTGAGATTGTATTTCAGATGTGCTTCTTGGGTTCGCTCAAACAAACGCCTGCGTCCGCTCCTCAGTATGCTCACTGACGACCTCGTCCACGCCCTCTCGGTCGACCATCGCTGCGTGTAGCGCCTCGCCCGTCATCATCAGCTCGCTCATATCGTCGGCCTGCTCGATCCCCTCGTCCCACGCTTCACGTTCACCGGGACGGAAGATCCCACGATCGTCGAGCGCGGCGACCAATTCACGCAGATCCTCGCGATAGGCGGATTGGAGAGACATGTTTCACTTTTACCCAGCGCCCATGGCTTATGTCTTTATTTAAACACCCGCTTCGTCCACGTGTGCCGCCAAGTAGGACGCAGCAGATGATTGTTGAGCAGCGCGCGAAGGAACTGGAGGATTTCCGGCGGATGCTCCGACCGGAGGCGGAACAGGCGTTCGGCGAGGTGCTGGGGATGATGGGCGCCAACGCTGGCGCTGCGGATTACCTAGAGCCGGCGTCACCGCGGCGAGGGATGGACCTCTCGCTGTACATCGAGGCCGAGCTGGAACGGCAGCAGTTGCGGCAGGAAGTCGCCGATCTAGAGGCCGAAATCGAACAGATCAAAGAATATCTCGCTGGGGAAGCTGTCCCCGTCGAGTGAGTTCCGAGGGACTGATCAGGATGTTCGGCTAGAATGCGGGGTGGAAAATAAACAATAACCCTAGTACCGCACACCCTCCAAGGATTATATCCGCACTCCGACCTGTCTCGTCCATGATTTTCACGGGTAAAGCAACCATAAAAACACCTAGTGCTTGGTATCCACTCAGAATCACGAGATCGTAGATCGTCTCAATCGACTCCATCACGAGTGCGACTATTCCTACTGCTATCGCCAACCCAACCAGAATTTGTGTATTTGAGGCAAACTGACCGTTTACCCTCGCAGCACCTCCCTTGAAGCTCACAAATGGGAGTCCTACAAATAGCCCTAGAGAAGCGAGAGCCACTAGATTGAGTATTAATACCATTTCTTGAGACAGGTCCGGGAGGGCTGCCGCAAATGATTCGATCACCATACAGAACCGGTGACATGTTATCTTATAATTGTTTTGTAGGATTCAATAAATTAAGATCGTTAGTACTGTGTAGCCGAATAATGAAACCACGAACTGATTGATGTACCTCCACGGTAGACCTGTAGGTGATGACCGGCCTCGACGATCTTACTGAACGCTACAAACGCTTCGTCGACGATCGCGACTGGGACCAGTTCCACACGCCGAAGAACCTCGCCGAGGCGATCAGCGTGGAGGCGAACGAACTGCTCGAAATCTTCCTCTGGCACGACAACCACCCCTCCGAAGCGGTCCGTACCGACTCTGAGGTGCGGGATCGCGTCAAAGAGGAGGTCGCCGACGTGGTGATCTATTCGATCGCGATGGCGGAGCAGTTCGACATCGACCTCGCAGAGGCCGTCGCGGAGAAGATGGAAGACAACGAGGAGCGTTTCGACGAGGAGACGGCGTTGGAGATAACCGAGAGCCTCAGCGAGTGGCAACGCGATTGAGCTAGAGCAGGTCGCTAAAGACCGACACGGACTCACTCAGGCCTTTGATCGTCTCGTCGTCCACCCAGACAGTGTAGATCCCCTCGCTCTGGAGGTCTTTCAGGAACCGCGCGTAGCCGTCGGTGGGACGCTGGGACAGGACCAGGAACCGAAGCGGGTCGTCGTCGAGGTCGCCGAGGCGGAAGTCGCGGTAGCGGTACTCCGCGAGCTGGCCGATCGCGTATCGGATCTGATCGCGTTCGTTACTCTCGTCGATGTACTTCGCCTCTGCGAGCAGGTGCGTATCGTCGCGAGTAGCGATCAGGTCGCTGTACTCGGTCTCTTCGACGGTGAACCCGCTGTCCGCGAGCGTGTCCTCAACCACGTCGAGGATGTGCTCGTGTTCCTGATTCTTCTGCTGTGTGTCGGCGGTGTCGCGGACGAAGCTGACCTCAGTCTCGTCGCCGGTCACCTCCACGTCGTCGGCACCGCTCCGATCGCGACGGGAGCCGCTGGAAGGGCCTCCGCTGCTGCTCCCGCCCGAACTCCTGTCGGAGCTGCTACCGCGCTGTTGACGGGAGCCCGAGCCGAGTCCGCCGCTGCCGGTCGAAGTGGGCGAACTCGTCACGAACTCGCCGTCGTTCTCGGAGTCGTGTGTCGCGGAGGGCGTGTCGCGCTCGTCGACATCCACGCCGCGTAGGCGGCCTTCGAGGAGCGGTCTGAGCTTCTGGATCTCCTTCACCTCGGACATGACGCCCATCGGGTTGAACGAGTAGCCGGCGTCCTCGCGCATTTCTCCGAACGTGAGGATGTTCTCGGAGAGGGCGTGAGACTCGTCGATGAGCTGGGTCTCTTCCTTCTCGGAGACCGGGACGCTCTCGACGGCGTCGCTGTCGCCGAACCAGTACATCTCCTCGAAGTAGATCAGGAACGGGTAGTCTCGACCGCCTTGGAGCTCCTCCAGCCAGACGGCCTCGTCCTTGGTGTCGAACCCGCCGACGACGCCGACGCCGATCACGCCGCCGCCGGCATCGTTGTCGTCGATGTACTCGGGCTTCGTGCCGTGGAAGAGGAACACGTCGCCCGCCGAGATGCGTTCCCACTTGCTTCGCTCTCCTTCAGGGAGGCCCCAGAACCCGTGGTGAAACGTCGTAACCCAGTGTTCAATCCGGCCGGAGAACTTGTAGACGGGAGCGTTCAGGAGGTCTGATCGCATCAAGTAGTGTACAGTTGGAATCGGTGATAAATTGTGTCGTATAGAATGAATTCACTGCTGGCTGCTCTGACTCGAATTCTCAACAAAGACGGCATCAGAGCTGTGTAAAAGTTCGGTGATTCCCTGTTGATGTTCGCCGCCAGTAACGAGAACGGCCTCATCATATTTCTCAGAGTGAGACTGGATTCGCTCTGCGATGTGGCTGTTTCTGGCATACTGATTCCCAGCTAAGAATGCTAGAAACAGACTGGAACCAAATCCAAATAGAAGAGTGAAAACAAACAAATATTCATTCAAAACACCCGTTTCCAGAACTATGAGTCCGATTAGCCCCAGTGAAATCCAATTAGACATGCTCCAAAGCTTTGATTCATCTTGGATGAGCTCAAGAGCGGGAGCATCCGTCGGAACAATATCTGCTCCATATTCCATCTCAAGATGTTGTTCAATCTTCTTATCCTTCTCAAAAGCTAGTTGAACCGCTGGTAGAACGACCTTCCCCCATAGAATCATAGTACCAACCAACAGCGGCGCTAAGGCAAACGTACTACCGTATTCTCTTAGGGTAGGTTTCCTTACGGAATCTTCTGTAAATACCACATCCGGAGAAGAGACGTTCTTTTCAATCTCACTTATTCTCTGATCGATCTTTCTGCTGGCGTGCTTTCCTGAGTTAATGTACAATCTCATTTATTTTCCGCAAATAGAGAGGGATTCTCAATAGCAGCAGCCATAAGCTGTCGTATGGCCTCCGCACGGGTCATGTCCATTGGGACTTTTCCCTCGATTTGCGCTTTCTTTAGAGCTCGATCAAACTCGTCGAGGAACTCATCATTTACACGAGCTGTGACATTTGTGGATTCTTGATCCGGATCGTAAGCACCGCTCATGTGCCTTGTGTGAAGTTACTAATTCAATAATCTCTGGATTACAGTTTGTAATCTCCAAATCTCCGAGATGGAGAAAGTATTAAGTTATTCATCTCTCAATGTGAGGTCGCATGGCGCTATCAGTCAATGTGACCGTCAACATGCCGATGGAGATGGTCGACGACGTGACCGAACAGGCCGAAGAACACGGAATGAGCCGTGCTGAGTACATCCGCTTCCTGATCCGGCAAGCCGACGACTCGCCGTTCGCGGTGCCGGAGCAGTCGCTCAGTTCGGCGGACGGCGAATCGAAGAAGGGCCCCGCGTGATGACCCAACCTAACGAGACACCCTCAGGGCCCGTCGAAGACAACGCGAGCGACCGTAAAAAGCGTGCGGAGCGCGCTGCCACGCGCAGCGTCCCCGACGTGCGGAGACGCGACGACGCGGTGACCCGTCTCGTCAAGCTGCGCACCGCATACGGAACGAGAACGGTCGTGACCGCGGTCTCCCCGCTCGCGACCGACTCCGCCGCCGTCGACCTCGCACGGCGCCGCGAGGAGATCCCGCCGAGAGAGTTCAGAACCGGCGAGGTGGTCGCGTAGTGGCGGACCTCGAACCGATCGAGCCGTCGAAAGCGGTCGACCTCTACCTGCGAGGCCGCGACGACATCAGCGAGAACACCCGCGAGTCCCAGCTCTACGACCTCCGCGCATTCGTCGCGTGGACCGACGAGGTGGGCCTCACGAACATGAACGAGCTGTCCGGCCGCGACCTCTACGAGTTCCGCGTCTGGCGACGCGACGGCGGCTACTCCGGCGAGGAGATCGAGACCGTCACGCTCCGGGGAACGCTCGCGACGGTGCGCGCGTTCCTCCGGTTCTGCGTGACGATCGACGCCGTCGAAGACGAACTCTGGGACAAGCTCCCGCTCCCGGTCGCGGGCCGCGACGAGCAGGTGAGCGACAGCACCCTCGACCCGGATCGCGCCGTCGCGATTCTGGAGCACCTGGACAAGTACAAGTACGCCAGCCGCCAGCACGTCATCCTCCTGCTGCTGTGGCACACGGGGTGCCGGTCGGGCGCGATACGCGGCCTCGATCTCGGCGACCTCGACCTCGACGGCACCCGAGCCCGTGGCGAGGGGCCGGCGGTCCACTTCGTCCACCGACCGGACACCGGCACGCCCCTCAAGAACAAGGGGCCCGGAACGCGCTGGAACGCGATCAGTCAAGAGGTGGCGACAGTCCTCCGCGACTACATCGACGGCCCGCGAAAGGAGGCGACCGACGAACACGGCCGGCGGCCGCTCCTGTCGACCCGGCAGGGGCGAATCAGTTCCTCGTCCATCAGGAGTACGCTGTACCGCGTGACGCGGCCCTGCTGGCGCGGCGAGGCGTGCCCCCACGACGAGGACCCGGACACCTGCGAGTTCACGGAGAGCGGCCACATGAGCCGCTGTCCGTCCGCACGCTCGCCCCACGACGTGCGGAGTGGCAGGGTGACGGCGTACCGGCGAGCGAACGTGAAGCGCGACCTCGTCGAGGACCGACTGAACGCGAGCGACGATGTCCTCGACAAGCACTACGATCGGCGCAGCGAGCGCGAGAAAGCGGCGCAGCGACGGAGGTACTTCGACATATGAATCGACAAGCACGCAGACGGCGAGCGACGGGTAGCGAAACCAGAGATGCCACGTTCGGGGAGGGCGGACTTCCTTTTCAGCCGGTTTGTAGTGGCTGGAGATCGGCTTGTCCCCCGTCCTCGTGAGCGAAGCGAACGAGGGCTCGGAAGTCGCGCGCAGCGTAGCGAGCACGTCTTTCGGAGTTCAATTCGGGGAGGGCGGACTGACACTCAGCAACCGCTCGCTATCGCTCGCGGTTGCTGACCGAGTTTCTTACCAGTGGCGAAGCGCCGAAGCGTTGATTTCAACCGGCGCACACCGTGCGCGTGCCGATGTCGTTTCCGTCGACCATCGACTGGGACGCCCACTGGGAGGCGACGGACCGGGACGAGTTAGACGAGATGCGCGTCGCCGGCGAGCGGATGGTCAACCGACTGGAGCGGCTCTTCGACGGGTTCCCCGCGTCGCTGGCCGACGTCGGCTGCGGTCCGGCGTTCATGCTGTTCGAGGCCGCCCGCCGTCACCCGGACACGACCCTGTTCGGATACGATGCGGCCGCGTCCGTCGTTCGACGGAACCGATCGATCGCCGACGAGCGCGGGGCCGACGCCCTGCGGTTCGAGACGGCGCGGCTCCCGGAGTTGGACGTCGACCGCCGGTTCGAGTGCGTCACGTGTATCGCCACGCTCCACTACGTCGCGGACGTCCGGTCGGCCCTCGACGCGCTGTACTCACGGGTTACGCCCGGCGGGCGCCTGATCTTCAACTACCCGAACCGCCACACCAGACGGGCGTACTTGGAGGACCCGGACATCGATCCCGAGCGATTCGAGCTCGTGCTCGACGGCGAGAACCTCCTCACCTACGAGGCGATCGAGGACGCCCTCTCTCGGAGGCCCCGGAGCTTCTGGAAGGCGGTCGACGAGGACGACTGGCGCTCGATCGGTCGGGCCAACCCCTGCGTGATCGTCGACAAGCCCGAGGGCTGATCCCGGTCGAGCGCGAGGCGGACGACACCACCACCCGATTTTTCACGACTCCCGGCGACGAGCGGGTATGAGCGTTCGCTGGCGGTCGATCGCCGTCGTCCTCCTCGTCGCGCTCGCCGGCTGCGCCGGCGCGCCGGTCCCGGACCTCGGCGCCGACCCGCCGCCCGCCGACCTCGACTCGCCGCCGGAAGACCCGGACGGCGTCGACCCGAACGACCCGGACGACACGGCGTGGACCGGCACCGTCGTCCGCGTCGTCGACGGCGACACGATGGCGGTCGAGTTCCCGAACGGCGAGGTCGACACCGTCCGGCTGCTCGGCGTGGACACGCCCGAGACGAGCGCGGGGTCGACGGCTCCCGGCGAGTTCGAGGGCATCCCGGACACGGACGCCGGCCGGGCGCACCTCCGGGCGTGGGGCGACGAGGCGTCGGCGTTCGCGGCGTCGGAGCTCGCCGGCGAGGCGGTCACGGTCGTGACCGGCGGCGACCGCCGGGGGAGCTACGGGCGCCTGCTCGCGGTGCTGTACGTGGACGGCGAGGACTTCAACGAGCGCCTGCTCACGGAGGGGTACGCGCGGCTGTACGACACCGAGTTCGCGAAACGCGACGCGTACGCCGCGGCCGAGGCGGACGCGAGGGAGCGCGGCGTCGGGCTCTGGGCGTTCGACGAGTCGGACTACCCCACCGAGCCGAGCGAGGTCGACGACGCGGACCTCCCGCCGCTGCCGCCCGACGGCGACTACGACTGCGGCGACTTCGACACGCGGGCGGAGGCGAACGCGGTCCTCGACCGGTCGCCGGGCGACCCGCACGCCCTCGACGCCGACGGCGACGGCGATGCCTGCGAGTCGTTCCGCCGGTTCGGGGTCGAAACGGGCGCTTCCCCTGCGTCGGCGTAACACACTTAAGAGCGCGCTCGGTACGGTGTCGTAGTGGCATCCCGACAGGGCGGGTCGGGGGACGCGGAGCCCCTCGGGCCCGGATCGACGGAGCGTCGGACCGCTTCCACGACCGCCGCCGCGAGCCGAGAGGACGACGTGCGGCCTCGGTCGCCGCCGGAGTCGCCGGCGCGCCGCCGCGAGCGGGCCGGCCGACCCGACCGACCCACGGACTATCGGTCGGTCGATTCCGCCAACGGCGGAGAGGCGTCCGCCCGAACGCCGGAGGACCCTCCGGTACGCGACCCCTCCCTCTACGCGCTCACCGACCACTTCCGCGAGCGGCTCGAACAGCCGGGTCGGTACGTCTCGACGCGCACCGTGAGCGACGCGATCCGGAGCGGACAGCTCCGGTGGAACAACACCGACGGCTGGCGGTTCGCCCTCGTCGAGGGCGGCGTCCGCTTCGTCGTCGTCGTGAGCGACACGGAGACGAACTCCCCGGTCGTCGTCACCGGGTGGACCGAGGTCGCGGACCGCGAGGCCGCCCTCGAGGCGTCCCGGTGGGACTGGGTCGACGTCGACACCATCGCCGTGCGGGCCGCCCTGAGCGAGTCGGCCTCGACGCCGATTCCGGACCGGATCCGACCTCGGGCCGTGACCCGCCCGTTCGAGGTGGGCGCTCACCGCCTCGAAACCGCTCCCGGCGACCCCTTCGTGCGCTGTACCGACTGCGGCTGTCGGTTCCGCTCGAAGGAGGGGATCACCTCGCGACGGTGTCGGCAGCGGTCGCCGGGACGATAGCAGGCGGCTCTGTTTCCAAGCAATTCCCGGGTGTTCACGCGATTCGCGAACGGCTCGGCTGTGCGGCGGCGTGTGCCTGCGAGCGGTCGCTCCGACGACCGCGAGACGGCACGCGCGAGGGAGCGGTGAGCGCTCCGAGAGCGCGAACCGCGAGGCTGGGGAGGCGTGAGGTGCGGTGCGGTTGCGGTCGGGTGGGACTTCGGCGGCGTTCACCGTCGATTCGTCAGAAGCCACTCATAAACGAACGGTTGAGACTTCAGAGGTGTTCTCCGCGATGGCGAGAGTGGTTACGTATAAACAGCAGCTGAATTTCCGAAGTCGATCCAGCCAGATCGGTGACGACGCGGCCGCTCGGGCCGCCGTCGGACGAGCAAACCCGCCCTGGCCCAGTTATTTATAGATAACACACCCGCCCGCCGTTTCGGAGGCGGCGTCGACTCGGCCGGACCCGTTCACAATCCGATGATGTCGTCGAGTTCGACGTCGCTCACGCGGCCGCCGCATACCGCGCACTCCGATACGTCACGGGGACCGGCCCCGCCTTCCATGTGAAGGTTGCCGCACTCGGTACACACTTCGAATTCAGCGTCGAGCATGGGGGCGGGGGTTTTTCGAATCCGCCGTATATGTCTTGTGTCGGAGACGGCTGACTGTGCCGGGGGCGGTCGACCGCCGGGGCGTCGACCAGTGACGCTATCCATTTCCGCGTCGCGGCCGAAGCGGCGGTGATGACCGACGACACCGGCGACGACGCCGGCGATGACTCCGGAGGCGACGCTCCCGACGACGACGCGACGCCCGACCCCGACAGCTCCGACGACGATCTCTCCTTAGACCGCTTCCACGAGGCGCTCGAAGCCGAGGAGCGCCCGGTCGCGACCGCGAGCGAGGTCGCCCGGCGACTCGGCACGACGCAGGCCGCGGCCCGCGACGCGCTCGCCGCGCTCGTCGACCGCGGCGACGTGGACCGGCTCGATGTCGAGGCCGACCCCGTCGTCTTCTACCCGCGCGACTGGGGCGCGCTGGCGAGCCGCGAGCGCGTCGTGGCCTTCCCGAAGCGCCGCGAGATCGTCGTCGACCGCCCGACGCAGTACACCCGGGCGCGGCTCTCGCAGTTCGCGCAGCTCGTCGACACCACCGGCACCGAGCCGGGGACCCGCGGGTACCTCTACCGGATCCGGCAGGAGGACGTGTGGGCCGCGCCGTTCGACGACGCCGGCGCGCTCGTCGACGCGCTCCGCTCGGTGCTGCCGCGGCGGTTCGAGCACCTCGAGGAGTGGGTGCGCGACCAGTGGCGCCGCGCGCACCGGTTCCGGCTGTACACCCACGCGGACGGCTACGTGGTGCTCGAGGCCGCCTCGGAGAACCTGATGGGCAACGTCGCCGACCAGCACCTCGACGACGACCACCTCCGCGCGCCCATCTCGGACACCGAGGCGTGGGTCAACGAGGACGCCGTCGCCGCGGTGAAGCGCGCGCTCTACGACGCGGGCTACCCCGTCGAGGACGACCGCGACCTTGAGACCGGCGACCCGGTCGAGATCGACCTCACGACCGACCTCCGCGAGTACCAGGCGACCTGGGTCGAGACGTTCCTCGACCGCAAGTCGGGCGTGTACGTTGGGCCGCCCGGGTCCGGCAAGACCGTCGCCGCGATCGCGACGATCGCGGGCGTGGGCGGCGAGACCCTCATCCTGGTCCCCTCCCGCGAACTCGCTGACCAGTGGCGCGAGGAACTGCTCGACCACTCCACGATAGACCCCGCGGACGTCGGACTGTATCACGGGGGCACGAAGGACGTCCGCCCCGTCACGATCGCGACCTACCAGATCGCCGGGATGGACCGCCACCGGAGCCTCTTCGACTCCCGAGAGTGGGGACTGATCTGCTTCGACGAGGTGCACCACGTCACCGCTCCCGTCTACTCTCGGACGGCCGAGTTCCAGAGCCGACACCGGCTCGGGCTCTCCGCGACGCCCGTCAGCGAGACCGGGAGCGAGGAAGACGTCTACACTCTGATCGGCCAGCCGATCGGCGCCGACTGGGATTCCCTCTTCGAGGCGGGCTTCGTCCAGGAGCCGGAAGTGGAGATCCGCTACGTCCCGTGGCGCGACGAGACGGCCCGCAACGAGTACGCCGCCGCGGACGGCCGGGAGCGCAGACGGCTCGCGGCCGAGAACCCCGCGAAGGTCGAGGAGATCCGCTACCTGCTCGCCGCCCACCGCGAGAAGAAGGCGCTCGTCTTCGTCGAGTACCTCGACCACGGCGACGCGATCGCCGACGCGCTCGGGGCCCCCTTCATCAGCGGCGAGACGCCCCACCACGAGCGGGCGGAGCTGTTCCGCCGGTTCCGGGCCGAGGACAGCAGCACTGACGGTACCGACGGCGACGGCCTCGACGTCCTCGTCGTCTCCCGGGTCGGCGACGAGGGGATCGACCTCCCGAACGCCGAGCTCGCCGTCGTCGCGAGCGGGCTGGGCGGGTCCCGCCGACAGGGATCGCAGCGCGCCGGTCGCACGATGCGGCCGACCGGCTCGGCGCTCGTCTACGTCCTCGCGACGCGCGGGTCGAGCGAGGAGGAGTTCGCCCAGCGCCAGATGCGCCACCTCGGTCGGAAGGGCGTCCGCGTCCGCGAGACGAACGTGGCGGAGTAGCCCGCGACGCGGTCCCCTCGGCCCGCGGCGTGAGTCGACCCGGGTCGCCCGGTCAGAGCGAGTCCGTCAGGCGCTCGGCCGCCGCTTCGATCTCCCCCTCGTTCTGGACGAACCGGACGGGCGCGTTCCGGTCCCTCGCGTACTGGAGCGCCGCGGAGCGGTTGAGGTCCTGCTCGAAGTCGATCTGACGTTCGGTGACTCCGTCGAGGTCGCGGTCGCTCTCTCGCCGCCGTTCGAGGATCGTCGCCGGCTCCGCCTCCACGAGGACGAACGCGTCCGGCGAGACGTCCTGAAGCACTTCGACCGGGAGCCCCTGGACGTAGCCGGTCTGCGTTTCGACCGCGAGGTGCGTCGAGAGGATCACGTTCGTCGTCTCCGCCTCCTCGGCGACGAACTCGCCCGCGCGACGCTGGAGGCGACGCGTCTCGGTCTGCGAGAGCGTGCCGAGTTGGGCCCGCTCGGTCGTGATGCCCATCGTCGCCGCCTGTTCGAGCATCACGTCCCCGAAGTTGATCAGCTTGTACCCGTCTCCGAGTCCGCGTCGGACCGCCTGACAGACGCTCGAGAGACCGACGCCGTTGACTCCCGACACGAGCGTGACGGACATCAGAAGCTCACCTCGTTCTCCTCGTCCCCCGGTATTCCGCCGCGGTCGTCGTAGTACCGGCGGCCGATGAACTGGGCGCCGACGAGCAGCATCAGCGTGTCGTAGAGGTCGTCCGCCGAGTCGAACGTCTCGACGTCCGATCGATCGATGACCGCCCGGATCGTCGTGGACTCCCCGTCCGGCGGCGACAGCTCCGTGTCACCGACCGTCTCCAGCACCTCGTCTCGGGGCGCCGGAAACTGTAGCTTCCTCGCGAACAGGTCACGAGTTTCTGGTAAGCGCATACATACCATATGTCAGCGCACGCGAGCATAAGTGTACGTGTGACCGGAGACGTCGCCGCGCCTCCGAGGCGTTCCCCCGACCGCGCCCCGCCGGGTCCCCGCCGACCGCTCGCGGCCCGTCGGCGGGCGAAGCTTTCAACACCCGCTCCGGCGACTTCGCGACATGGACGCCGACGAGCCTTCGCCCGCCGCCGACAGGGACGCCGAGCCCCCGACCGTCGCGGAGGCGGTCGTCGACGCCATGCTCGACCGCGGCGTCGACACCGTCTTCGGCATCCCCGGAAAGCAGACCCTCCCGCTGAACCGGGCGCTCGCCGACCGCGACGCGCGGTTCGTCGTCGCCCGCCACGAGACCGCCGTCCCCCATCAGGCGTGGGGGTACGCCGAGACGAGCGCGCCGGGCGCGATGGCCGCCACCTGCGTCGTCCCCGGCCCGGGCGACACGAACGCGATGAACGGGCTGAAGAACGCCCTGAACGACTGCGTCCCTCTCCTCCACCTCGCCGTCGAGACGGAGCGCTCAGTGCGCGGCGGCGACGGCATCCACGAGACGCCCCCGGAGACGTACGACACGGTCGTCAAGGAGAACGTCCTCGTGGACTCGCCCGCGGGCGCGGTCCCCGCGGTCGCCGAGGCGATCCGGACCGCCCGCGAACACCCGCAGGGCCCGGTCCGCGTCGGGATCCCGAAGGACGTCCTCGCGGGCCGCACGCCCCAGCCGGCGGTGGGCGACTGCGGCCCCTCGCCACCGCCGGCTCCGCCCGCGGAGGCGGTCGCAGAGGCCGCCGACCTCTTGACCGACGCGACGGCGCCCGTCGTCCTCGCCGGCGGCGGCGTCAGGCGATCGGACGCGAGCGACGCGCTCCGAGCGGTCGCCGAGGCGCTGGACGCGCCGGTCGTGACGACGTACAAGGGCAAGGGGACGCTCCCGGAGACGCACCCCCTGTCGGCGGGCGTCCTCTGTGGCGGGGCGAGCGCGGAGCTCCGCGACCTCCTCGCGGACGCCGACGCGGGGCTCGTCGTCGGTTCCGACCTCGACGCGGTCGCGACCGCCTCGTGGTCCGTCGCGATGCCGGAGACGCTGATCCACGTCACGCTCGACGGCGACGACGTGGGGTTCGGCTACGAGACGGACCTCGGCGTCGTCGCCGACGCCGACCGCTTCCTGCGCGCGCTCGACGAGGAATTCGCCGACGAGCGCGCGCCGCCTCGCGACCGCGACGGCGCCGAGCGCGCCGAGGCGGTCCGCGCGGCCGACCGCGACCGGTTCGCGGCGCTCTCCGAGGACCGGGACCGCGACGACCGCCCGCTCCGCTCGGTCGAAGCCCTCTCCGCGGTGCGCGACGCGGTCCCCGAGGAGGCGGTCGTCACCGCCGACGCCGGCGGGTTCCGGCTGTGGACGCTCGTCTCGTTCCCCGCGTCCGGGCCGCGCTCGTACGTCAACCCGGGCTCGTGGGCGACGATGGGCACCGGGGTCCCGTCCGCGATCGGCGCCAAGCTGGCGAACCCCGACCGCGACGCCGTCGCGCTCACCGGCGACGGGGGGCTCATGATGTGCGTTCACGAACTTCACACGCTTGCGAGCGAGGGGATAGACGTCACCGTCGTCGCGCTCAACAACGACGACTACGCGATCATCAGCGAGGAGGCGTCGCGCTCGTACGACTTCTCCGAGGGGGCCTACGGCTGGGGGGAGACCGGTCTCGACCTCGTCGCGGTCGCGTCGGGTATGGGCCTGCCGGCCGAGCGCGTCCGCGAGCGCGACGCGGTGGGTGACGCCGTCGAGCGCGCTCGGACTCGGGACGGGCCCGCGCTCGTCGAGGTCGTCACCGACCCGAACGAGCCGCAGGCGAGCGAGTGGATGACGGGACCCCGACCCGGGGAGTGACCGCTCCGTTTCACACCGAGCGTTTCCGAGATCTGAAGCGATCTATATGTGGGCCCGACGCCGAGTGCGCGTATGCGAAACCCGTGGGTTCACGACGACGTCCCGGACGATCCCGGAAGGGGCTACGACGGTCCAGTCCGGCTGTTGGCGGCGTTCATTTGGGGGTTGTTGGCCCTCTCCGTCGGCGGCTTCGTCCTGCTCTCCGGCGCGGGCGTCGTCGACCTCGCCGACGGCGGCTCGCTCGGCGAGGTCGTGACCGGAGTCGTCGCCGCGCTCGCGGTGGCGTTGGCGCTCCCCGTCCTCTTGAAGCTGCTCGCGATATCGCGCGCGCTCGCCGCCCTTGCGTTCCTCGTCACGGGCGCGTCCGTCGGTCGGTTCGTGATCGCCCGCGAGCCCGAGCGGTTCCGGGCGCTCCTCGACGCGCGCGACGGGCTGGCCGAGAACGCGGGCGCGCTCGGTGACCTCTTCGACGTCGTCGACTCGCTGTCGCCCGCGATGACCGACGGCGCGACGGCGGTCGTCGACGGCGCGATCGCCGCCGTCATCGCCTTCCCGGCCGCGTGATCCGGTCGTTCCGGGGGGCGAACTGTCGCTTTCGCGGCGCGCGCGACGGGACGTGAGCCTTAACAACTCCCGTTGTGAATCCCGTCCATGACGCATCCGAACGACGTCGCCGTCGGGATCGTCGGCCTCGGCGGTATCGGGTCCCACCACGCGACGAAGCTCACCGAGCGCGGCGCGAACCTCGTCGGCGGGATGGACATCGACGCGGACGCCCGAGAGCGGTTCCACGAGGAGTTCGACCTCCCCGCCTACGAGGAGGAAGCGGCCCTCTACGAGGCGTGCGACGCCGTGTTGGTTACCACGCCGAACCGCTTCCACGAGGAGTACGCGACCTCGGCGCTTTCGGCCGGGCTCGACGTCCTCTTAGAGAAGCCGCTGGCGCACTCGCTCGAGAGCGCCGAGCGCATCGCGGACGCCGCCCGCGCGGCCGAGGGGTTCTGTATGGTCGGGTTCAACAACCGGTTCGCGGAGCCGGTCCGGGTGATCAAACACTACCAGGACGAGGGGCGGTTCGGCGAGACCACCCACGTCGAGGCGAACTACGTGCGGCGGCGCGGCGTCCCCGGTCGCGGGTCGTGGTTCACGTCCGCGGACGTCGCCGGCGGCGGCGCGCTCATCGACATCGGCGTCCACGCGATCGACCTCGCCCTCTACTTCCTCGACCACCCCGAGGTCGTGGAGGTCTCGGGCGAGACGCGCTCGGAGTTCGGCGGGCGCGACGACTACGCGTACGTCCACATGTGGGGCGACGACGCCGGCCCCGAGGGGTTCGACGTCGACGACTCCGCGTCCGCGTTCATCCGCGGTGCGGACGGTTCCACGGTGTCACTGGAGGTCGCGTGGGCGACGAACCGCCCGGCGACGGATGAGTTCGTCGTTCGCGGCACCGAGGCGGGCGCGACGTTCGACCGCGGCAGCGGCGACCTCACGGTCCACGAGGCCGCCGTCGGCGGCGGCCACCACTTCTCGGACGCGACCGTGGAGACGCGCGACGGCGACGCCCACGCCGCCGAGCAGGCGACCTTCCTCGAGGCGGTCGCCGCGGACGAGGCGCCGGCGATCAACACCGTCGAGGAGGGGTTACGCGTCCAGCGCGTCATCGACGCGATCTACCGCTCTTCCGAGACCGGCGCGGCGGTCCGACTGGACTGAGCCGTTCCGCGATGGGAACCTATTCGGTGCTGGGGGCACTTCCGTCGGATAACTCGTGACCAGCGATCCCGGCCCGACGCCGCCCTCCGAACGGATCACCAGCCTCGACGCGCTCCGGGGGTTCGCGCTGCTCGGCATCCTCGTGATCAACGTCTGGGTGTTCGCGATGCCGGAGTCGACCCTGACGAACCCAACCACGTACGGCGACTTCACCGGCGCGAACTACTGGGCTTGGTTCGTCGGCCACGTGTTCGCGCAGAACAAGTTCATCACGCTGTTCTCGGCCCTGTTCGGCGCCGGGATCGTCCTGTTCACCGAAAGCAAGGAGCGGAAGGGACAGGACGCCGTCCGGCTCCACTACCGCCGGACCGCGGTGCTCATCGCGATCGGACTCCTCCACGCCTACCTCCTGTGGTACGGCGACATCCTCGTGGCCTACGGCCTCTCGGGGTTGTTCCTGGTGTTCGTTCGCGATCTGGAGGCCCGGAAGCTGGCCGCGCTCGGCGTCGGCTGCCTGCTGCTTTTCGTCGGCCTGCGGCTGTTCGCCGCGGTGTCGCTCGGTCCCGAGGCCGTCAGGGGGTTCTGGGCGCCCTCGGAGGCCGCGATCCGACGGGAGGTGATGGCCTACCGCGGCGGGTGGCTCGAACAGTTCGACCACCGCGCGCCGACCGCGTTCAACCGACAGGTCGGGATCGTCCAGAGCTTCTGGCAGATCGGCGGCACCATGCTGCTCGGCATGGCGCTGTACAAGTGGGGCGTCCTGACCGGCGACCGGTCGCGGCGGTTATACCGCCGGCTCGTCGGCGTCGGCGTCGTCGGCCTCGCGGTCGTCGTCGCGGGCGTCGCGTACATCCAGGCGAACGACTGGAGCGCCGACGCCGCGCTGTTCTACCTCCAGTTCAACTTCGTCGGGAGCTTCCTCGTGGCGGGCGGGTACCTCGGCCTCGTCATGCTGTACGCGGAGCGGCGCCCCGACGGTCCCGTGACGCGGGCGTTCGCCGCCGTCGGGCGGACCGCGTTCACGAACTACCTCCTCCAGACGGTGATCGCGACCACGATCTTCTACGGCCACGGCTTCGGGCTGTTCGGGTACGTCAGCCGCGTCGAGCAGTACGGGATCGTCGTCGCCATCTGGGCGGTCCAGGTCCCGCTGTCCGTGCTCTGGCTGCGGTACTTCCGGTTCGGCCCGGTCGAGTGGGTGTGGCGGACGCTCACCTACGGGGAGAAACAGCCGATGCGACTGAAGAGCTGACCGCGCGTTCTCCGAACTGAGACTCGCGAGGACACGTTCAACACCCCGCCGGCGAATCGCCGCCCATGACGAGTTTCGACGTCCACGACCACCGCCACGAACTGAAACAGCTCCGCGACGCGGGCGCGACGAGCCTCTGGGCGAACCGCGAGGGGATGGCGTGTCCCGTGTGCGACGACGCCTTCTCGCGCCTGTTCGTCACCCGACAGAGCGGGACGACGTTCCCCGAGAACGACGGCGCGCGGTTCTGTCTGCTGCGCGACGACGACGCGGTGTACCTGTTCAGACACTGAGCGCACAGGCGACCGGTTATCGGAGCGTCGGCTCAGCTGAAATCTCTTCTTCAGACGTATATTCGCCTGAAACGGCTGGTCGCTGAAGAGTGCGAATTGATCGCTGAGAATCCTCCAAGCTTGAGACGAACCGATTACGCACTCGCGGGGGCGCTGTCGGCATCCCCGTCATCGATGAGCGGGTAGTCCATGTGGACTTCGATGCGGTCGAATGGGACGACCGGTTGTATCGCGCCGCCGGGGCCGCCCTCTTCGAGCGTCAGGATACCCAGTACTTCCAGCTGCTTCAGGTTAGAGTGGACGTCGGACACGTCTCTCTCGACGAGCCGCGCCGCTTCGCGCATGCTTTCGGGGGCCTCCTCGGCGATCGCTCGGACGAGATTCAGGCGGAGCGGCGTGAGGCTGTCGACGAAGTCGTCGTAGGTTCCGAACTGGAGCGTCGCCTTTCCGTCTTGGTCGTCGTCCTCGACGTCCCGGACGAACTGGAGTGCGTCCTCACGGAGCTGTTCTCGGTCGCCGACGGTGATGTGGAGTGTGGTCATGGGTGGGGTGGCGGTGGATCATAAATGACCTCACTCATGATGTACTATACTCACTCCCGCAATCTCTCATCGCTACCCCAGTATTGAGCGCGATTGGGTCGGAATATCTCACTCGTGACGGATCGCAACTGATCCGGGGCGTCAGTCGTCGCCCAGCGGGTCGACGCCGGGGTCGGGGTCCTCGATGTAGCGCTCGGTCCACGTGCCGCGCGAGAACCACGCCACGCCGACGACGGCGCCGAGGACGTTCCCGAGCGCCATGCCGACCCAGACGCCGGTCTCGCCCCAGCCGGCGACGAACACGAGGTACCCCACGCTCGCGACTCGGCCCACCCAGAGGGTGAGAATCGAGATGACCATCGCGGTCTTCGTGTTGCCGGCGCCGCGGAACGCGCCTAAGATCACCTGCGAGACGCCGATGAAGGCGAACTCCACCGACCGGATCCGGACGTACTCGACCGCGTAGGAGATGGTCTCGGGCGCGTCCGGGACGTCGCCGAGGAACGCGCCCACGATCGGCTCGGTGAACGCGACGGCGACGACCGCGACGAGGAACATCACGCCCGCGCCGGTCGTGGCGGCGAACTTCACCGCCTTGGCGGCGCGGTCAGCGCGGTCGGCGCCGAGGTTCTGCCCGACCATCGTGTCGATGGCGCGGCCGAGCCCCATCGCGGGGAGGAAGACGAGCGAGATGAGGCGGTTGCCGAGCCCGTAGGCGGCGACGACGGGCGGCGAGAAGGTGACGATCATCGCGGTGAGTGTGATCATCGCGAGCGCGCTCGTCGTCTGCTCGACGCTGGAGGGGAGCCCGAGCCGGAAGATGTCCCGGATGAAGTCGAGGTCGGGCGCGAGGTGGCCGAGCGTCACGTCGGGGCCGTAGCCCGTCCCGAACAGGATCCAGAGCCCGATGGCGGTCGCGACGCCGCGCGAGAGGATCGTCGCGAGCGCGGCGCCCTGAATGCCGATCCCGGTGACTCCCGTCGCCGAGAGCAGGGTCGCCTCAAGCGCGACCGGGTCGAGCGCGGCGAGGCCGGGCACCGCGGCGAGCCACTCGAACAGGGGGTTGCCGTCGAACCCGAAGATGAAGAACGGGTCGAGCAGGACGTTCAGGAGGACGGAGACGAACATGACCGCCATCGGCGTCCGCGTGTCGCCGTAGCCGCGCATCAGCGCCGAGAAGACGAAGAAGCCGAACATCAGGGGAATCCCGGCGAAGATGACCTCCATGTAGTCGGCCGCGAGTGGGATCACCGTCGCCGCGGTCTCGGCGTCGCTCGGCAGGACCTCGAGGGCGGGTCGAGTGTAGAAGTACCCGCCGATCCCGATGAACACGGACAGCACCGAGACGGTGAAGATCGTCTGTCCCGCAACGAGCCCCGCGGACCCGTCGCCGTCGGCGCCGGTGTACTGCGCGACGAGGATCGCGCCCGCGGTCGTGAAGCCGCCGGCGACCGCGATCAGCAGGAAGATGAGGGGGAACGCGAGGCTGATCGCGCCGACGGCCTCCGCCGAGAGCCGGCCGAGGTAGAGGGTGTCGACGATGTTGTACGTCACCTGTAACAGCTGGATGACGACGATCGGCCACGCTAAGCGGAACAGCGGTCGGAGGAGGCTCCCCTCGGTGATCGACTCGTCGTCGAGCGGGCCGTCGTCGTCGCCGGGCGCGTCGCTGCGCTCGTCGGCCTCGCGGCGGTCGGCGGCGTCAGCGGACGTGTCGTCGGGCCCGTCGGAGGAGTCCGACGGATCGGAGGGATCGGCAGCGGGCTCGTCGCTCACTGCCGTACAAACGCCGGGGGCGCTCTATCAGGCTTCCGATCCGATCACCGCCCCGCCCCGCCGCCGCCCCGGTCCTTCCGGTCGTGCCGGGCGCCGCCGTCGTTCGACGTGGCGGAAGCGTCGGTTCCGGGCCGGTCCGAGCCCGCGGCGTCGTCGTCGCTGAGGTCCGGGGTGGCGGCCGCGGACGCGTCGGGATCGACGCCCTTCGACGTCCCGGATCCGGCCTCGACGCGGGCGACGCCGGAGGTGTCGTCGAAGACGAGGTGCCGGTGCGGGTACGCCATCGTGACGTTCGCCTCCGGATCCCCGAGCCGCTGGCGTATCTTCGTGTTCACGTCCGACTGGACCTTCGGCAGCTTGTACGGCTTTTTCACCCAGTAGCGGAGCCGCAGGAGGATCCCGTTGTCGCCGAACTCGTGGAGCCGACAGTCGGGGCTCGCCATGTACCGCGCCACCCCGATACGGATGTCCGGGCCGCCGTCGATGACCGCCTCGCAGTCGCGCGCCGCGCGCTCGATCCGGCGGCGCGCCTCCGGGATATCGCTCTCGTAGGTGACGAGGACGTCGATCGAGCGCCGGGTCCGCTCGTCTTCGGCCGAGAGGTTCGTCACGTCGCGCTCGCGCATCGTTCCGTTCGGGACGACGAGGAAGGTGTTATCGAGGGTGAATATCTTCGTGTACCGGATCGTGATGTCCTCGACGAACCCCGCCGTCCCGTCCTCCAACTCGATCATGTCGCCGATCTCGAACGGCTGGTCGGCGAGGACGAACACGCCGTTGATGAAGTTCCCGACCAGCGGCGCGAGGATGATACCGATCACGGCCGAGAACACCGCCGTCCCGAGGAGGAGGTCCGAGAACCGGAACCCGGCCGCGCTGAGACCGACGAGCAGCGCGGCGCCGATGGTCCCCGCCCGGACGCCGCGGACGATCGTCTGTGCGACGCTCTGCCGCGACACGCGCCGCGCGACCGGCCGGCCGATCAGTCTGACGAGGAAGTTGGCGAGGACGACGCCGACCGCCACCGACGCGACGACGGTCAGGAGCCCCGCTCCCGGGAGGTTCGCGATTCGGGAGGCGACCTCGGTGAGTCGCGAGACCACCCCCGGAGTCGGCGCCCCTGCCGGAAGTACCATAGCCGATCCGCCGTCGGCCACCCGAAAAAGCGTTTCTCCCCGCGGACGGTCGGCGCGTGCCCCGCCGAGCGGCGTGGTACCCGCGCCGCCGAACGCGCACCGAGGCTGCGCACGTGGCTCGCCGCCGTTCTGCGAGGCGAGAATCCCACCGTGAACGGCCGGGAGCGAATCGGACAACACACTGTCCGCCACCGACGGCAGACCGGATGGTCCACACCGATAGAGGACGCTCCGAAAACGCGTACAACTCGACTCATAGTAAAAAGCTATAATCCCCGCCCCCGTTCTTCCGATATGACCGACGATCTCCGGGACACGCTCGATCGCGTCGGGGACCGATTCAACCTCGGCGAGTACGAGATCGACGCGTACCTCGCGGTGTTGGAACACGGGGAACTGACGGCGAGCGACATCGCCGACCGGACCGACATCCCGCAGCCGCGGGTGTACGACACCGTCCGGAGCCTCTCGGACCGCGGGCTCGTCGAACTCCGCGAGTCGCGGCCGATGAAGATCGTCGCCGTCGACCCCGACGACGCCTTCGGCGACCTGCGCTCGTCGTTCGCGGAGATGGTCGACGAGCTGGAGGCCCGCTACACCGCGCCGACCCGCGAGACCGAGGCCGTGTCGCTCGTGAAGTCGCGCTCGACGATCCTCCGGTACCTCGAGGAGGTGATCGAGAACGCGGAGTACGAGCTCGCGGTCTCGCTCACGCCCGGCCTCCTCCGCCGGTTCCGCGACGAGCTCGCCGCGAAAGTCGCCGCGGGCGTCAGCGTCGAACTGCTCGTCACGCCCGCGTCGAACGCGCCCGACCCGGCCGAGTTCGACTACCTAGAGGTCGCGACCATCGCGCGCGCTCGGCGGGGGATCACCACGCCGGTCCTCGCGGTCGGGGACGGGGAGTACTCCGTGTACGCCACTCAGGACGCGCTGCGCGACGACCGCGAGCGATACGGCGTCATCTTCAACCGCTCCGCGCTCGGCTTCCTCGTCTCCGGCTTCTTCGGAACGGTCCTCTGGACGACCGCCGAGACGCTCGCCGCCGACGGGGAGGAACGTCCCTTCCCGCGCCGCTACGCGTCGATCCGCCGCGCCGTGAAAGACGTCCGCGAGTTCGACGGCGAGGAGTTCTACGCGAGCGTGGAGGGGCGCGACATCGAGACCGGCGAGGAGGTGACGGTCCGCGGAAAGGTGGTCGACGTCGCGTTCGTCGACACCGAGGAGGTGGCGTCGCTGGTCGTCGAGACCGAGACCGGCCGCGTCGAGATCGGCGGTCGAGTCGCCGCCTTAGAGGACGTCGAGGGCCAGGAGATCGTGATCGGTCGCGGCGAGCCGCCGGCGCTGTGAGGCGAGGTCGAGGCGCGGCCCGGTCGCCGTTCAAGTGCGCGCGGCCCGAAGCGCACCCGTGACCGACGACGCGTTCTCCGACGGCGACCGCGAGGAACCGACCGTCTCCTGCGAGCGGTGCGGCCGCGAGTGGAATCTCGACCGCGAGCTCGACGACCTCGACCCCGGCGGTCACGCGGTCGAGCAGTTCGCGCTCGACCACGAGCGCCACACCGGCCACTACCCGGACGACGTGACGCCGTGGACCGCTCGGTGTCGGCGCTGCCCGGACGGCGAGCGGTTCCTCGCGGAGCGGCCGGCCCGGCGCTGGGCGGAGACGCACGCGCGGCACACGCGTCATCCCGTCCGGCTCGAGGCGCCGACCGGCGCCGAGGATCTCGTCTCGGCCGACGGAGAGGTAGACGGGTCGTAGCGGCCGTCTTCGGGCTCGAATCACGGGCCGAGCGCCGCGATGTCGGCGCCGACCGCCGCCCGGGCGTCCGCCGGGTTGGGGTCGCTGTCGGCCAGGTGCGTCCAGTCGCAGGCGGACAGCGCCGCGAGCCGGTCCCGGATGGCCGGCCGGTACGGCGCGGCCGAATCGACGCCGTCGCCGCTCCCCCAGACGTCGTCGGTGACGGTCCGCGAGTCGATGCGGACCTCGACGGCGGCGGGGTCGCAGCGCGCGGCCAGCGCCTCCAGCCCCAGGTGGAGCGCCGCGTACTCCGCGGTGTTGTTCCCGGCCCTCCCGACCGGTCGCCCCAACCGGACCGCCGATTCGCCGTCGGTCCGCAGCACGGCGCCCGCGCCGGCAGGCCCCCGGTTCCCGCGGGAGCTGCCGTCGACGTAGAGGACGACACTGCGGTCGTCGGAGCCCCACGAGCCGTCGCCCTCGGCGGGCGGGTCGGCGGCCAGGACCGCCTCAACCGCGGTCCGGATCTCGCCGTCGCTCGTCCCCGGGTCGAACAGGCCGCCGTACCCGGTCACGGCGTCGTCGATCGCCTCGATGGCGGGGCCGATCTCGTAGCCGTACCGCGCGAGCACGTCGTCGACCCGACTCGCGAGCGGCGAGAGCCCCTTCGTGGGGAGTCGGTCCACCTCACCCCTCCGTCGACGGCCGCGCTCCCTGTCGATCCATTACCGGCGTATCGGGAGGCCGAGACAAAAAGGCGCGGGCACCGCGAGGGCGCGGCCGCGACCCGAACGAATTCCTCCCCGCCGCGCGTGGCGGTCGGATGGAGTACACGACGCTCGGAGGGTCCGGGACGAAGGTGAGTCGGATCGGGATCGGGACGAACACGTTCGGCGGGGACGCGGACTGGCACCTCTCCGCCGAGGAGGCACGGGCGGTCGTCGACACCGCGATCGACCACGGGATCAACTTCTTCGACACCGCGAACGCCTACAACGCCGGCGAGAGCGAGCGCGTCCTCGGCGAGGCGCCCGACGGGTACGACCGGGACCGGCAGGTGATCGCGATGAAGGCGTACTTCCGAATGGACGACGACGACCCCAACGCTGGCGGGCTCTCGCGGAAGGCGATCGAACAGGAGCTGGCGAACAGCCTCGACTGGCTGGCGGAACCGTACGAGCCGGTCCCGATCGACGGCCACGGCTGAGCCGTCCTCGACCCCGACCGCGCTCGCCGGTCGACCGAGAGGGCGACCGCGGGGAGCCGTCGCATCGACAGCGTATTTACGCCCCGGGCCCCACCGACTCGACATGACGCTCGTCGTGGTTCCGGTCCGGTTCCCTCCCTCGTCGCACTCCGCCGCGACGCTCCGAGAGGCGGCCCGCGTCGCCGCCGAGCGCGACGCCGCCCTCACCATCCTCCACGTCGACCTCTACCAGCGGTCTGGCGGCGTCTCGCGCAGCGATCTCAAGCGCGCGGTCGAAGAGCGAATCGGCCGGGTCGACCGCGCGCGTTACGTCGTCCGGCGCGGGTTCCTCGTCGAGGAGACGATCCTCGAAGAGATCGTCGCCGAGGACGCCGACGTCGTCGTCATCGGCTCGAAGCAGGCCGGGCGGTGGCGCCGGATGGTCCAGAAGCTGCTCTCGGACCCCGACATCGACTCGTTCCTCCGCGGCGAGCTCGACTGCACCGTCATCACCGTCGACGCCGACGGCGAGACCACGGTCGACGAGACCGGCGACGACGCCGCGCCGCTGCCCGACGACGCTGGGGACGACTGAGTCGCGGGCGACCTACGCCGCGACCTCGTACCGCCGCTCGTACTCGACGACGGTCGCCACGCGGTCTGCGACCCCGGCGCCGAACTCGCGCTCGACCACGTACAGCGCCAGGTCGATGCCGGAGGTGACCCCGCCCGCGGAGAGCAGGTCGCCGTCGTCGACGACGCGCGCGTCGACGACCTCGGCGCCAGACTCCCGGAGTTCCTCGATCGCGGAGGCGTGCGTGACCGCTCGACGCCCGTCGGTGACGCCCGCCTCCGCGAGCAGCATCGAACCGGTACACACCGAGGCGATCCGGGTGCCGGCCGCGTGGTGCGCCGCGAGCGCGCGCGGCACGTCGCCCTTCCGCGCCTCCACCCACGCGCTCGCGTCCTCGTCGCGCGCGCTCCATCCCCCGCCGGGAACGACGAGCAGGTCGGGGGAAGCGTCGGCGTCCGGGTCGGGAAGGGTCCCGTCGACGCCGACGCGGGTCCCGTGGCTCGCGGTCACCGCCTCGCGTTCGTCGAGCGTGACGTAGCGGACGCGCCCGGCGCGGCCGTCGTCGTCGGCCTCGCCGTCTCCGTCGGACCCCTCCGCCGCGTAGCCGAGCGCGTAGTCGAACACCTCGTAGGGGCCGATCCCGTCCAGTTCGTCGAACCCGTCGTACAGCAGAATGTCGACGTTCACACCGCTCTGGAGGGCGGCGGGCGGCTTGTGCGTTCCCCCTCCGGACGGACGCGTCGCCCCTCCGACGCTACTCCGCCGCGCCCCACTCCGCGACGCGCTTCGGACGGTCCGAGACCGCCATCACGTCGAGGTCGTCGCTCGCGTGGTCGAGCGCTTCGAGCGCCGCCTTCGCGGAGGCGTGCGTCGAGAAGTAGGTGATCTCCTCTTCGACTGCCACCTCCAGCAGGTCGCGCTGGCGCGAGACGATGAGGTCGAGTTCGCCGCGCTTGGCCGCCTCGATCAGGTCCGTCGCCTCGCTCAGATCGAAGTGCTCCGCGTACCCCGCGACGAGCGCCTCGCCCGCCTCGGTGCCTGGGTCCGGGAACTCCTCGGCCGAGAGGTCGACGACCGCGGTGCCGGACTCCGGGATCGGCTTCCCGGTCGAGTCCTGCGCCTTGTCGTACGCCTTCCCGAAGGAGGTCGCGGTGCCCATCACCTCGCCCGTGGACTTCATCTCCGGGCCGAGCCGGGGGTCCGAGCCCGGCAGGCGGTCGAACGGGAGGACGACCTCCTTCACCGAGCGGTGTTCGGGGATCTGCTCGTCGACGTCGAGGTCGGCGAGCGTCAGGTCGTCCGTCATCACCTTCGCCGCGAGCTTGGCGATCGGGACGCCCGTCGCCTTCGAGACGAACGGGACCGTCCGCGAGGAGCGCGGGTTCGCCTCCAGCACGTACACCTCGCTTTCGGCGTCGGGGTCGTGGACGCCGGTCACCGCGAGCTGGACGTTGAGCAGGCCGACCGTGTCGAGCGCGCGAGCGATGTCCTCGGTGACCTCGCGCACCCGGCCGAGCGTCTCGTCGCCGAGCGAGCGCGGCGGGATCATACACGCGGAGTCGCCGGAGTGGACGCCCGCGCTCTCGACGTGTTCCATCACGCCGCCGAGAAGCACGTCCTCGCCGTCGGCCACGGCGTCGACGTCCAGCTCGACCGCGTCGTCGAGGAACTGGTCGACCAGGATCGGCTTGTCCGGCGAGACGCGGACCGCCTCCTCGATGTACTCCTCCAGCTCGGCGTCGTCCTCGACGACCCGCATCGCGCGGCCGCCCAGCACGTAGGAGGGGCGGACGAGGACCGGATAGCCGATCTCGTGGGCGAGCTCCAGCGCCTCCGCCTCGCTCGTCGCGGTGCCGCCCTCGGGCTGGGCGACGCCCAGCTCGTCCATCAGGACGTTGAACCGGTCGCGGTCCTCCGCGAGGTCCATCGCCTCGACGCTCGTGCCCAGGATCTCGCAGTCGAGCCCGCGACGCTCGATCTCCGCCCGGAGCGGCTCGCCCACGTTGACGGAGGTCTGCCCGCCGAACTGGACCATCACGCCGTCGGCGCCGGTCGTCTCGATCACGTCGGCGACCTCCTCGGCCGAGATGGGCTCGAAGAACAGGCCGTCGGAGGTGTCGTAGTCCGTCGACACCGTCTCGGGGTTGTTGTTGATCACGTGCGCGTCGATTCCGAGCTCGCGGAGCGCGCGCACCGCGTGGACCGCGCAGTAGTCGAACTCGACGCCCTGCCCGATGCGGATCGGGCCGCCGCCGACGACCACGACGCTCTCCACGTCCGGGTCGACGCGGACCTCGTCCGCCGCGCCCGCGGTGTCGGCGCCCTGAAGGAACTCCGGCAGCCGCGCGGAATAGTAGTAGGGCGTGGAGGCCTCGAACTCGCCCGCGCAGGTGTCCACCTGCTTGTAGGTGCGGTCCGGGACCTCGCTCTCGACCCGCCCCACGTCGGCGTCGACGCCGCCGGCCGTCGCGGTCGCCGCGATCTCGGCGTCGGTGCGGCCGACCATCGCCGCCTCGGTGAAGTCGCCCTCGGCGGCCGCGGCGGTGCCGTCGGCGATCTTCTCGAAGCGCTCGACGTACCAGCGGTGGATGCCGGTCAGGTCGATCACGTCGTCGACGTCGTAGCCGCGGTCGAACGCCTCGAACATCGCGTACGGGCGGTCGGGGGTCGGCCGTTCGAGGTACCCCGACTCGAGCTCCGCGTCGTCCACCTCGTCGAAGTCGACCGCGGGGTCGTACTCCGAGGAGCGCAGCGCCTTCACCATGCTCTCCTCGAACGTCCGACCGATGGACATCGCCTCGCCGGTGGACTTCATCGCCGTGCCGAGCTCGAAGTCCACGTCGTCGAACTTGTCGATGGGCCAGCGCGGTACCTTCGTCACCACGTAGTCGATGGCGGGCTCGAAGGCGGCGGTCGTCTCGCCGGTGATCTCGTTGTCGATCTCGTGGAGCCGCTTGCCGAGCGCGACCTTCGCCGTCACGCGGGCGATCGGGTAGCCGGTCGCCTTCGACGCCAGCGCCGAGGAGCGGGAGACGCGCGGGTTCACCTCGACGACGCGGTACTCGCCGCCGGGGGTGCCGTCGTCGTGCCACGCGAACTGGATGTTACAGCCGCCCTGGATGCCGAGGTCGCGGATCACCTCGAGCGCCGCGTCGCGCATCTCCTGGTGGCCGTCGTCGGGGATCACCTGCGAGGGGGTAACGACCGTCGACTCGCCGGTGTGGATCCCCATCGGGTCGATGTTCTCCATGTTACAGATGATGATGCAGGAGTCGTCGGCGTCCCGCATCACCTCGTACTCCAGCTCGACCCAGCCCGCGATGGACTCCGTGATCAGCACCTCGCTGTTGCGCGAGAGCCGGAGCCCCTTGCGAACGCGCTCGACCAGCTCCTCGAACTCGTCGACGACGCCCGAGCCGGAGCCGCCGAGGGTGTAGGTCGTCCGGGCGATGACGGGGAGGCCGCCGACCGCGTCGACCGCGTCCTGGACCCGCTCGCGGAAGTACTCCTCGTCGAAGTCGGTGACCGACTCGTCCTCGTCCAGCGAGATGGTGGTCGACTTGGGGACCGGCTGCCCCAGGTCCTCCATCCGCTGGCGGAACAGGTCGCGGTCCTCCGTCGCGTAGATGGTGTCGAGCGGCGTGCCCATCACCTCGACGTCGTGTTCCTCCAGAATGCCCTCCTCGGCGAGCTCGGCGGTGACGTTGAGCCCGGTCTGGCCGCCGAGCCCCGCGATGACGCCGTCCGGCTCCTCGATCCGGATGACCTCCGCGATGGCCTCGGGCGTGATCGGTTCGATGTACACCCGGTCGGCCGTCTCGGGGTCGGTCATGATCGTCGCCGGATTCGAGTTCACCAGGACGACGCGGGCGCCCTCCTCCTGAAGCGCCCGACACGCCTGTGCGCCGGAGTAGTCGAACTCGGCCGCCTGTCCGATCTGGATCGGTCCGCTGCCGATGAGTAGAATCGTCCGGTCCTCGCTCATTACGCGGACGGAATACGCTCATCGTAATAAGGTCGGCGGTAGAGTACGAATCTCGCAGCGAGTTTGCGATTTTCGAAAGTCATCGAGTACCACGGTGGTCGGTACTACACGGCATTCGGTCCGTCCCGATGGCCGTGAGCCCGCGTCGAGCCTCGAGCCCCTCGACGTGGGACCCCTTCCGCGTATCGACCGACTCAGGTCTCGAGCCGGTACCGGTAGGGCCGGCCCGCGATGACCTCGACCTCGCCGCGCTCGGCGCGGCGCCCGAGTACCGTTGCGACCCGGTGCGGGCTGTCGATCGCCTCGCACTCGTCGCACTCCTCGACGAGGGCGAGGATCTCCCGCGCCGTCAGCGGCTCGTCGGCCTCGGCGAGCACGCCGCGGATCCGGTCGTACCGGTCGTATTCGCCGGCGCTCATACGTCTTACGTAGGGTCTCCGAACATATAGGGTTCAGTGAGACAGGAGTCGGACGGTTGTCAGACACGAGCCGTGAGACGGCCGTTATCCGGCGCTTCGGTGTGTTTCGAGCGGCGCTCGGAGGGAGTTCAGGCGTAGGGATCCTCGGCCTCGAGGTCGCGCTCCGCGCGGTACTGCTCGACGAACTCGCTCACGTCGAACTCGACCATCTCCCGCTCGAACGCCGACAGCGCCTCGTCGTCGTCGGCGTGGCTCACTGCGTGTTCCATCAGTTCGATGACAAGTTCGACGACAATCTCGTGGAGTCGGCGCGAGTCGAACCGGGTGACCCACGCCATCGCGTACCCCACGTCCGCGTTCTCGCTGGCGTCGTGCGCGACGACGGCCTCCGGAAACTCCTCTAACACCACGCCGAGCAGGTGCGGCGTGTCGAACTCCGGCATCTCCTCGCTCGTCGTCTCGATCGCCTCGCGGAGCACCTCGACCAGGAACTCCGGGAGGAATCGCTCGGGGGGATGAACGTCCATCACGACCGCGTGCGCCTCGCCGCAGTCGCACTCGTACTCGCGCATTCCGAGGTCCAGGTCGCCGACGCCGATCGTCTCCCCGCAGGGTAGCTCCAGCGCGTTCTCGTCGCCGCCGGGGACGCGGGGCTGGGACATGGTCTCGCTTGGTCGCTGGCGAGGTTAAAAGGCGCGGAACCAGACGCTCGGGGTTCGGACGGGGACGACTACTCGGGGTCGCGTTCTCCGTGTTCGTCGTCGTCCCCGTGCGTGGCCTCCTCGTCCCCGTGACCGCCCCCATGCGTCTCCACCTCGGCTTCGACCTCGATCTCGATCCCGTTCGCCTCGTAGGTCGCCTCGATCAGTTCGGCGTCGCCGCGTTCGATCTCCAGTTCGTCGCGGTCGACCTCCACTTCGACCTCCACGTCGACGGTGACGTCGTCGGACATGGCGCCCGCTACGCGCGCGATACGCAAAACGTCCCCGCAGGAAAGGCGCGTCGCCGGCGTTACTGGAACCCGATCCGGCCGCCGGTGTCGCGGAGCGACTCGCCGCCGCCGCCCTTGAACTGCTCTTTGATGTCGTCGTAGTACGCGAGGATGTCGTCGTTTACCGTCGGCCGCACCGACTCCATCGCGCGCCGGAAGTGTTTCATCTCGACCTCCTCGGCGTCGTCGTCGTCGCGCAGCGCCTCGATGGCGGCCTCGCGGGCGATCCCCTCCAGGTCGGACCCGACGTAGCCGTCGGTGATCTCGGCGACCTCGCGCAGGCTCACGTCGGGCGCGAGCGGCGTGTTCTGGGTGTGTATCTCGAGGATCCGCTCGCGACCCTCCTGGTCCGGCTGGCCGATCATCACGAGGCGGTCGAACCGCCCCGAGCGCAGCAGCGCCGGGTCGATCATATCGGGACGGTTTGTCGCGCCGATCACCATCACGTCGCCCATGTCCTCGAGGCCGTCGAGCTCCGTCAGCAGCTGGTTGACGACGCGCTCGGAGACGTTGTTCCCGGCCTCCTGCCCGCGCGAGGGCGCGAGACTGTCGAGCTCGTCGAAGAAGATGATCGTCGGGCTCACCTGCCGGGCCTTCCGGAAGGTCTGTCTGATCGCCTTCTCCGACTCGCCGACCCACTTCGAGAGCAGCTGCGGCCCCCGCACCGAGATGAAGTTCGCGTTCGTCTCGTTGGCGACCGCCTTCGCCATCAGCGTCTTCCCGGTTCCGGGCGGGCCGTACAGCAACACGCCCTTCGGCGCGTTGACGCCCATCCGGTCGAACTTCTCCGGCGAGGTGAGCGGCCACTCCACCGACTCTTGGACTTGCTGTTTGGCGTCGGTGAGTCCCCCCACGTCGTCCCACGATATCTTCGGGAGTTCGACGAGCACCTCGCGCATCGCCGAGGGCTCCACCTCGTTCAGCGCCCCCGAGAAGTCGTCGCGTTTGACGATCATCCGGTCGATAAGACTCGGCGGCACCTCCTCTTCGTCTAAGTCGATCTCGGGGAGATACCGGCGCAGCGCCTTCATCGCGGCCTCCTTCGTGAGGCTCTCGATGTCGGCACCGACGAACCCGTGCGTCTCGTCGGCGAGGTGGTCCAAGCTCACGTCGTCCGAGAGCGGCATCCCGCGGGTGTGGATCTGGAGGATCTCCTTGCGCCCCACCTCGTCGGGGACGCCGATCTCGATCTCGCGGTCGAACCGACCCGGCCGGCGGAGCGCGGGGTCGACGCTGTCGACGCGGTTCGTCGCGCCGATGACTATCACCTGCCCGCGCGTCTCTAACCCGTCCATCATCGTCAGCAGCTGGGCGACGACGCGGCGCTCGACCTCGCCGGTGACGTCCTCGCGTTTCGGCGCGATCGAGTCGAGCTCGTCGATGAAGATGATCGAGGGCGACTCCTCTTTCGCGTCCTCGAATATCTCCCTGAGCTGCTGTTCGGACTCGCCGTAGTACTTCGAGATGATCTCGGGGCCGGCGATCGAGAAGAACGACGCCGACGTCTCGTTGGCGACCGCCTTCGCGAGCAGGGTCTTCCCGGTGCCCGGCGGGCCGTGGAGCAGGACGCCCTGCGGCGGCTCGATCCCGAGCTTCGAGAAGATCTGCGGGTGTTTCATCGGCAGCTCGACCATCTCGCGGACGCGCTGGATCTCGTTTTGAAGGCCGCCGATGTCCTCGTAGGTGATGCCGCCGCCGGTCTTCTCGAACCCGGAGATCGGCTCTTCGCGCAGTTCGACCTCCGTGTCCTCGGTGATCAGGCAGACGCCGTCGGGCTCGGTCTCGACCGCGATCAGCGGGATCGCCTGGCCGGGCGACCGCATGAACGGGTGGTTCGTCGAGGACATCACCGGGACGATGTCGCGCTCGACGACCGGCCGCTTGAGGATCTGACGTTTCACCATGCCGGCGGCGTCGGAACCGAACTGGACCGACGCATCCTCCGGCGGGGCCAAGACGAGCTTGTCGGCCTTCTCGGCCTCCGCCTTCCGGATGGTGACGCGCTCGCCGATGCCCACGTCCGCGTTCTGTCGGGTGAATCCGTCCACCCGGACGGTGTCGGTGTTCCAGTCTTGGCGGTCGGCGCGCCAGACCTTCGCGGCGGTGGTCTCCGCGCCCTCGATCTCGATGATGTCGCCGGGCGAGAGCTTCAGGTGGAGCAGGGTGTCGGGGTCGAGTCGCGCGATACCGCGTCCCGAGTCGTTCGGGTACGCCTTCGCGACTTCGAGTTGGACTTCGTTCATGGTTCCTCGCGGGGGATGATCGTATCTGGACCCGGTCCGGGAATAAGCCTGTTGCCCGTCTCCGGCCCGCCGATTCCTCCGGTCCGATCGGCGGCCACGGTAGGCTGTGTGATCATATGGCACGGTACGGAGTCCGGTCATAAAACCCCGTCGTAAGCGTGCCTTTTCGCCGTCGGTTGGAAGCCCGAATCCGGAGGTATTTGTCCGCCAGTCGCCTCGGGGAAATCATGCGAACGCTCGTCTTCGACGGTCGGACCGGCGCCGCCGGCGACATGATCTGCGCCGCGCTGATCGCGGCCGGCGCCGACCCCGACGCCCTCGCCCCGGCGAGGGACGCGCTCCCGGTTCGGTACGCGATCGGCGAGACGGAGAAGAACGGGATCCGCGCGACGACCGTCGACGTCCTCGTCGACGACGGCGACGGTGCGGTCGAGGCCGACGCGGACCACGACCATGACCACAGCCACGGTCGCGACCACAGTCACGATCACGGTTACGATCACGACCACGGCCACGGGCACGACCATAGCCACAGTCACGACCACGACCGCGAGACGGACACCGCCGAATCAGAGACCCACGCCGAGGGCGCGGGCGTCCAGCGGAGCTACCGCGAGGTGGTCGACCTCGTCGGGTCGATGGATCTCCCCGACGCGGTCGAGTCGACCGCGCTCGACGCCTTCGAACTGCTCGGTCGCGCCGAGGCGTCGGTCCACGGCACCGACCTCGACGAGACGCACTTCCACGAGGTGGGCGCGGACGACGCGATCGCCGACGTGGTCGGCGCGGCGCTGCTGGTCGACGACCTCGGCCCGGAGCGCGTGGTCACGACGCCGCTCGCGGCCGGCGGGGGGACGGTCGAGATGAGCCACGGGACCTACCCGGTCCCGGCCCCGGCCACGACCGAGATCGCGAGGCGAGCCGGGTTCCGGATCGTCGGCGGGCCGATCGATCGCGAGCTGCTCACGCCGACCGGCGCCGCGATCCTCGGGGCGATCGCCGAGGGCGTCGATTCGGTCCCGGACCTCGCGATCGAACGCGCCGGATACGGGGCCGGCGACGCCGACTTCGAGCGCCACCCGAACGTCCTCCGCTCGCTCGTCGGGGACGGGGGAGGGGCGGGCGACGAACACGGCGAGGTCGACGGGAAACGCGACCCCCACGTCGGCCACGACCGCGGTGGGGCGCTCGCTCACGACGACATCGCCGTCTTAGAGACCAATCTCGACGACGCGGCACCGGAGGTGCTCGGCGGGCTTCAGGAGACCCTCGCGCGCGCTGGCGCGCGAGACGTGACGATCGTCCCGACGACGATGAAGAAGTCCCGCCCCGGCCACCTCGTGAAGGCGATCTGTAAGCCGGAGGACGCCGAGGCGGTCGCGGATCGACTCGCCCGCGAGACCGGAACGCTCGGAGTGCGTCAGTCCGGCGCGAGCCACCGCTGGATCGCCGAGCGCGAGTTCGAGACGGCGACGCTCCGGGTCGGCGGCGCGGACCACGAGGTGGCGGTGAAGGTCGCGTCGACGACGGACGGGGAGGTGTACGACGTCAGCGGAGAGTACGACGACGCGGCCGCGGTCGCCGCGGCGACCGGGCTTCCGATCCGCGAGGTGCTCCGGCGCGCCGAGGCCGAGGTGCGGGAGCGGCTCGACGGCGACTAGGTTGGAACACCGCGGTCCCGGACCCCGTCAGTCGGGCGGGTCGACCCGCTCGACGCGCTCCGGGTCGACGCCGAACCCGTCCGCGAGCCGCTCGCGGACGCGGTGGACGACGAACTCGTCGGCGCCGTCGGGCTCGGCGCCGTCGAACTCGGCGTCGGACGCCGCCCCCTCGTCGACCGCGAGGGTGGCGATCGCTTCGACCGTGGTGTCGTTGAGGCCGGGCCGGAGGCCGGCGATCTCGATCGCCTCGACGCTGAGGCCGTCGATTCGTTCGATCTGTGCTCTGGCGCCGGCGACGAGGTCGCCGGCGGCCGCCTGCGAGACGCGGACGGTCACCGTCGCCTCGACCGACGGCGTGTGGATGGCTGCCGCCATACGCCCTCGCCGCGAGTCGAACGCGGCGCGGCCGGTCGGTGTCCCGGATGACGATCCGGGAGCGACCGGTGCGCGTCCTCGAACGCCGCGCCGGCGACGACGGGGGTCGCCGACGGCGGCGCTCGCGAGGGTGACGGTCGTCCGACTCGACGCGCGCGACGGACAGCGGCGGCTGGAGAGAACGGGGTGCGGTCCGTCCCGGGGGAAATCTCCCCAGCCGGCGCGCGTCACGCGGTCGGGCGGACGGACCGTGGATTCGGAATCCCGTAGCCGGTCCCGGTCCACCCGAGGAACGCGACGCTCGCGGACCGCGCGAGCGTCGAGAGGGCGGAACGGGTCATGGTCGGGATCCGCGGCGCGGGGTGCGCCGTCGTTCGCCAGATATGTCGGTTTCGTATTAAAATTATGTTAGTTATGCGACCACATGACACGGTGTGCGCGACCCGAGAGCCCCCGAGAATCCGCCGGAGCGGCCGCCGGCGCCCCGTTCCGTCGCCGTCGAGACGACAGGCCTATGACCGCCGCCCGACCAGTTGCGCGTAAGCAGTCCGTTATGATCGAGCGAATTCACACGTCGGACGTCGAACCGGACGCGGACGAGGTCGCCATCGCCGGCCACGTCCACGAGATCCGCGACCTGGGAGGCCTCGTCTTCCTCATCGTGCGCGACCGCGAGGGGCTCATCCAGATAGTCTTCAAGGAGGAGCGCGAGCCGGAGCTGTTCGAGGCCGTCCAAGACGTCGGGGCCGAGGACGTGGTCCGGGTCGTCGGCGAGCCCCTGGCGAGCGACCAGGCGCCCGGCGGCGTCGAGATCGCGCCCACCGAGTACGAGGTCATCGACGAGGCGGAGTCCCCGCTCCCGCTCGAGATCTCGAAGGACATCGAGGTCGACCTCTCCACCCGGCTCGACAACCGCGCGCTCGATCTCCGGAAGCCGGAGACGCTCGCGGTGTTCACGCTGCGTTCCGAGCTCATCACCGCCATGGAGGAGTGGTTCGACGACGAGGGGTTCGTCGACATCAAGACGCCCCTGATCTCGAAGGGCGGCGCCGAGGGCGGCGCCGAGCTGTTCCCGATCCTCTACTACAACCAGGACGCGTTCCTCTCGCAGAGCCCCCAGCTGTACAAGCAGATGCTGATGGCCTCCGGCTACGAGGCCGTCTACGAGACCGGCACCGCGTTCCGCGCCGAGGACTTCGCGACCTCCCGCCACGTCTCCGAGATCGCGATGTTCGACGTCGAGCTGGCGTACATCGACGACCACGACGACGTGATGGACGTCCAGGAGGCGTCGCTGCGCCACGCGCTCCGCGAGGTCGCGGAGAACGCCGAGCGCGAGCTCGACCTGCTCGACGTCGACCTGGAGGTCCCCGAGGACGACTTCCCGCGGATCACCTTCGACGAGGCGCTCGACATCTTGGAGACCGAGTACGGGCACTTCCCGGACGACCCGACCGACCTCGACACGAAGGGCGAGAAGCTGCTCGGCGAGCACTTCGAGGAGCGGGGCCACCCCGCGTTCTTCGTCGTCGGCTACCCCGACGAGAAGTTCTACTACATGCAGGACGTGCCCGACGACGAGATCGCCTCCCGGAAGTTCGACCTCATCTACAAGGGCCAGGAGCTCTCTTCGGGCGGCCAGCGCGAACACGACGTCGAGCGCATGGTCGAGGTCATGGAAGCGGAGGGCGTCGAGACCGGGAACTTCGAGTTCTACATCGAGGCGCTGAGCTACGGGACGCCCCCCCACGGCGGCTACGGGCTCGGCATCGACCGCCTCGTCCAGAAGGTCGCCGGCCTCGACAACATCAAGGAGGCGATCATGTTCCCGCGCGACCCGAACCGGCTGGAGCCCTGACCGGACGGCTCGGTCGACCGCGATCGGCCAGACGCGCCGACACCTCCCGAGACGAGGGCCGCGGCCGCGCCGCCGACCGCGACCGTTCGAGGCGTTCTGTTATATACTACCGCTGTTCGTGGCAGAAATCCCGCAGCAGACCGTCTTCCGGCGATAAAACCGGGTTAAATCGGGCGTAACTCGGCTGAACGGCTTGCGACATTAAAGGGCGTCGGGCACCGAGGGGAGCCCGTCATGAACGCGATCCGAACGACGCTGATCGTGGCGCTCGCCACGGTGGTACTGATCGGGACCGGCGCGGCCGCCGGCGCCGTCGCGGCGACTCCCGGGTCGGGCGACGCCCCCGGCGACGCGGGACCGCCGACCGACCTGCCGGACCAGGTGCCCGACTTCGTCGGCGGCATCCTCGACAGCGTGAACGAGTTCCTCGACGGCGGGCTCGACGACCTCGGGGAAACCGTGAGCGACATCGCCGGGAACAGCGCGAGCGAGGGTAACGGATCCGCCGCGAACGACGGGTCCGATGCGAACGAGGAGGGCACGTAACGTGCGGGACCGCACGCTCGACTTCGACGCGATCGACCGCCGGACGTACGTACTGGCGACCGGCGCCGCCGCGCTCGGCGCGACCGGCCTCGCCGGCTGCGTCGGCCGCGCGACGGGGACGCTCGCGACCGCCGTCACCGACCAGCCCGCCGACATCGACGACTTCGAATCGCTCGTCGTCACCGTCGAGGGGTTCTGGTTGGGACCGGAGGGGACACGGGCGGGGGCGGACGACGGGTCCGACACCGCCGACGGCGACGAGACGGATGCCGCCGGTAACGAGACCGACGGCGAGGAAGACGCCGCCGCCGGCCGCGAGTACTTCGAGTTCGACGAGCCGCAGGAGGCCGACCTCGTCGAGCTCCAGAACGGCGAGACGAAGCTGATCGACGAGCGCGAGCTACGGACGGGGACGTACCCGTTCCTCCAACTCGACGTCTCGTCGGCCGACGGGACGCTTACCGACGGGAGCGACGCGACGGTCGACCTGCCGGGCGACGCGCCGCTGAAGTTCAACGAGTCGTTCGAGGTCCGCGAGAACACGCGGACGACGTTCACGGCCGACTTCGCGCCGGTGTTGCGGGGGAACGGCCGGTACCTCCTCCGACCGGTGCCGAGCGGGATCGAGGTCGAGTACGAGGAGTCGGAGAACGCGGAAGGCGACGGATCGAGCGGCGGCAACGAGACCGACGGCTCGTAGCGACGCCGCATCCCCCCGGTCCCCCGTTGGAGTCGCGGTCGCGTCCGGCCGTTCGCGCGGAGCGAGCGCGGACCGCACCGCGGCTTCGGGGTCAGGGCTGGGTCGGTTCCCGGGATTCGGGGACCGGGGGAATGCGCGCGTCGCTGCGGTCGGTCTCCGAACCGAGGCACCCGTTCGCCGTCAGAGGCACACGATCCGCACGATCGCCCGCGCGACGACGCGTTCGGGCGATCTTCGCTTTCTCCGATCCGTTCGCCGATCGACGCCCTTGGAGCGGTTTTCGCGGCTCGTCACGCCGACGCCGTCGGGTCCGGCCCGAGGAACGTCCGGTAGAGGGGTCCGGCGAGTAGGAGCGCGCCGACCGCGGCCATGCCGAGGATCGCGGTCGGATCGAAGAGCGATCCGCCGCCCGCCGCGAGGCGGTCGAGCGAGACGCCGACCGCGACCCCGCAGAGCACCCACGGCAGTTCGCCGGCCGCGGTGCCGAGCAGGAACGATCGGGTCCCGACGCCGGCGGCCGCGGCGCCGACCGTCACCGCGTCGGAGGGGAGCGGCAGCAGGCGGGTGCCGGCCACGGCGCGCACGCTCCCCGATTCCGCCGCGAAGCGCTCGCCGGCGCGACAGAACCGCGCGGCGACGCCCGGCTCCTCGCCGGTTCCGGGGTCGTCCCGGAGTCGGAGTCGCCCCGCCCGGGCGAGCGCGTACGGCGGCAGCGCGGTGCCGACGACGAGCGCGAGCGCGAACGGGGTCCCGACCCAGCCGTACGCGAAGCCGACGGCGACGGCCAGCAGGGTCGTCGGCCACGCGAGCAGGGGTCTAACGGCCGCGAGCGCGACCGCGGCGAGCCCGAACCGTATCGGGTCGGTGGCGAGCCAGCGGAGCCGGGCGAGCGCCGCCTCGGGAGACGTCGCGAGCGCGAACGCCGCCAGCGCGGCGACGGCGACCCCCGCGAGGGCGTACCGTCCGAGCGTCGACCGGCGATTCACGCTCCCAGGTCGTCGGGCGTCCGATAAACGCTTTGTGGGTGCGTTCGACGGGACCCGAGGGCGCACGTTCCGGGCTCACGACAGCTTGCCGAGCGCCTCGAAGAAGTCGGAGGGCGGCCCCGCGATCCGTATCGGCGGCGCGGTCCGCTCGACGCTCACCTCGACCGGCCCGTCGAGGGCGGCGGTGTCGCGGCCGTCGCTGACGACCGTCGCGCCCGCGTCGCCCTCGATCTCGACGGTGACGGTCACGTCGGTGTCGACAACGAGCGGCGGCATCCCCTCGTCCGCGACCATCTCGTTGACGACCAGTCCGTCCACCTCGGGGTGGATCAGCGGCCCGCGCTCGGAGAGGTTGTACGCGGTCGAGCCGGTCGGCGTGGCCACGAGGACGCCGTCGGCGTGGCCGCCGGCGTACCGGGACCCGTCGACGCGAACCTCGTAGTCGATCCCACCGCCCGGCCCTCGCCGGTCGCCCTGAACGACCACCTCGTTCGCGGCCGGCGTCGACGTCCAGTCACCCGCGCTGGCGGCGAGCCGCGGGGCCTCGCGGACGTCCAGCCCGCCGTTGCGAAACGCTCTGATCTCGGCGCGGAGCGCGGCCGCGGCGTCCGCCGGCGGGACGGCGTTGAGGAACCCGACCTCCCCGAGGTTCACCCCGACGATCGGCGTGTCGCCGGCGTTGCGCGCGACGAACAGGAACGTCCCGTCGCCGCCGACGGCGACGACCAAATCGCAGTCGTCGAACCGGTCGACCGGCCGCGCGTCGTCCCCGGCGGCGAGCGCCGCGGCGGTCTCCTCGTCGAGCCAGACGGCCTCGTCCGCCTCGACGACGACGTCTCGAAGGGTCGCCGCGAGCGACGCCGCCCGCTCGCTTCCCTTTCGCGCCACGATGCCGACTTCCATGCGGAGTCGATCCCCGCCGCCGGGTAAAAGCGTGCGGACATCGGCCGAATCGCACCGGGAGGTCGGGCGAATCGCGTCGGGACGTCGGGACAGACCGCTCCCACCGAGTTCTCGAAATCTGATAGCTCGCCGGAAAGTTTCAAGCCGCTCGGCCGCGTTGCTCGGCGCATGTCGACTCCCCACGGGCGGCGGAAACGATGAGCGAGGAGGACGACTGGTTCGAGCGCGCGTTACGCGAGACCGACGAGGAGTCCGACGAGCGGCCGGCCGGCGACGCGGGCCGGGAGCCCGACGGCGAGGAGGGAGAGGGAGACGGCGTCGACGCGGCGGGCGGATCGGACGGCGGGGAAGCCGGTCTCGCGGAGGAGGACGCGGACGATCCCTTCGGTGGCGTTCGCGAGGGGGACGAGCCCGGAGACGGCGACTCGGCGGCCGGCGGCCTTCCGGCGGAGGCGTTCGGCGATGTCGACGCCGATGCCGATAACGGGGAGTTCGACTCCTTCGGTGAGGGCGACTCCTTCGGTGAGGGCGACTCCTTCGGTGAGGGCGACTCCTTCGGTGAGGGTGACTCCTTCGGTGAGGACGGCGGCGACGCGGACGTCGACGCGGGTTCCGACGGTGGGAACGCCGAGACGGACCCGTTCGGCGCGGACGACCCCTTCGGCGGGCGCCGGAGCGGCGGCGGATCCGGAAGCGGTGCCGGCGGCGGGGACGGCGATGCGGTATCGAGCGGCGGCGGTGGCGACCCCTTCGGCGGCTACCGCGGCGCGGCGGGCGCGGGCGACGACGACTTCGGCTTCGAGGACCTCGGAGGCGGCGACGCCGACGCCGGCGGTGGCGGGGGCGACTTCGACGTCGACCCCGAGGAGTTCGAGTCGGAAATCGACCGGACCGACATCGGGATCGACGGCCTCGACGACATGATCCTCGGGGGGGTGCCCAGTCGGTCGCTGCTGTCCGTCATCGGCGGCGCCGGGACCGGGAAGACGACGTTCGCGCTCCAGTTCCTCAACCACGCCTTGGAATCGGGGAAGAAAGGGATCTACATCACCCTCGAACAGACCCGGGAGTCGATCTTCGACACGGCGACCGAGAAGGGGTGGTCGTTCCGCGAGCACGCCGCTGAGGACCGCCTCGCGGTCGTCGCCATCGACCCCATCGAGATGGCCAACTCGCTGTCGTCGATCCGCAACGACCTCGTCCGGCTCATCGCCGAGTTCGACGCGGACCGGCTGGTGCTCGACTCCGTCTCGCTCTTGGAGATGATGTACGACCACCCCGCGAAGCGTCGCTCCGAGGTGTTCGGGTTCACGCGCTCGCTGAAGGAATCCGGCGTCACGACGCTGCTCACCTCCGAGGCGAGCGAGGACACGGCGTACGCCTCCCGACACGGGATCGTCGAGTACCTCACGGACGCGGTGTTCGTCCTCCAGTACGTCCGCGGGTCAGATTTCCGCGAGACGCGCCTGGCCGTCGAGATCCAGAAGATCCGCGACGCGAACCACTCCCGCGAGACGAAGCCGTACGACATCACCGACACCGGCATCTCCGTGTACGACCAGGCGAACATCTTCTGAGCGGTCGCCGGGACCGCGTTCCAAGACGCGACCGCGTCCCGGACTCCGTTTCTGTCAGTCGCGCTCGGCGTCGTCAGATCGCTTTTCAGGCGTCGAACCCAATGCTAACGCATGTCACAGGACACGCTCTCCGAGTGCCCGTTCTGTGATTTCGAACCGGACGTCCCGCACGACGACGTCAAGAACGCGCCCGAGCAGGCCACGCACCGCGTCCACCAGCACGTCGAGGAAGAACACCCGGACCGAACGGACGAGCTCGACAGCTACACCGGTCCGGGATAGAAGCCAGCGCCCACGCGAATCCCCGGCACACCTGCGGCTCGCGATCTGCTCGCCGTAGGGAGTTCGCCGAGCGAAGCGAAGCAAACGTTGACTGCCGAAGTCAGTCAGAAGTGCACCGTCCGGGAATTGAACCCGGGCTATTAGCTTGGGAAGCTAATGTCCTACCACTGGACCAACGGTGCTCGATTCGAGGTACCCGACCGTCCCACTTCAACGTAGCGTTTCGGCCGACGCCGGCCGACCCCGACGATCCGGTGCCGCGAGCCATACGCTTAAGCCGTCACCGACGCAGGCACGCTCATGACCGACGACGCAGCAGACGCGACGCGAACGGGCGCGGGCGCCGCCGTCGACCGCGTGCGCGAGCGGGCGGCGGCCCTCGCCCCCGCGCTCGGCGCGACCTGGACCGAGGACGAACCGTGGCGCTTCCTCACGGACCTCACCGCGATCGGGAGCCGCATGGCCGGCAGCGAAGGGGAGCGCCGCGCCGCCGGACTCGTCGCGGACGCCTTCGAGCGCGCGGGGCTGGCGGACGTGCGCGCGGAGCCGTTCGACCTACCCGCGTGGGAGCGCGGGTCGGCGTCGCTCGACGTGACCGTCTCGGGCCGGGACGGCGAGCCGGCCACGCGCTCGTTCGAGGCCTTGGCGCTCCCGTACTCGCCGTCCGGGCGCGTCGCGGGCGAACTCGTCGACGTCGGCTACGGCACCCCGGCGGAGATCGACGAGCGCGACGTCGAGGGTCGGATCGCGGTCGCCTCGACCACCACCCCGGAGGGAGGCCGGTTCGTCCACCGCATGGAGAAGTTCGGCTACGCGGTCGAGGCGGGCGCGGTCGGCTTCGTGTTCGTCAACCACGTCGACGGGCAGCTACCGCCCACCGGGTCGCTCACGTTCGGGGAGGAGGCCGAGGCGGTCGCGGTCGGCGTCTCGAAGGAGACCGGCGCGTGGCTCCGCGAGTACGCGGTCGGCGGGACCGTCGGCGGCGCCGAGCGCGGCTCCGTCGGCGGCGCGGTCGACACGGCGAGCCAGGGGACGACGGGCGGATCGGGGTCCGTCGCGCGGGCCGAGCTCTCGGTCGAGGCGTCGACGACGCCGGGCGAGAGCCGCAACGTGATCGGGCGCGCCGGGCCGGACACCGACGAGCGCGTCCTCCTGCTCGCTCACTACGACGCCCACGACATCGCGGAGGGCGCGCTCGACAACGGCTGCGGGATCGCGACGGTCGCGACCGCGGCCGAGGTCTTAGCGGACGCCGCCCTCCCCCTCGGGGTCGACGTGGTCGCGGTCGGCGCCGAGGAGGTCGGACTGCTCGGCGCCGAACACCTCGCGGACCGGCTGGACCTCGACCGCGTCAAGGGCGTGGTCAACGTCGACGGCGCGGGGCGGTTCCGCGACCTGGTCGCGCTCGCGCACGCCTCGACGGCGGCCGCGTCGGTCGCGGAGGCGGTGTCGACCGCGACGCGCCGGCCGATCGAGGTGGACGCGCAGCCGCACCCGTTCTCCGACCAGTGGCCGTTCGTGCGCCGCGGCGTGCCGGCGCTCCAGCTCCACAGCGACTCGGGCGACCGCGGTCGGGGCTGGGGCCACACCCACGCGGACACCCGCGACAAGGTGGACGACCGGAACGTCCGCGAACACGCGATGCTGATCGCCCTGCTCGTCGTCGAGTTCGCCGCGCCCGAACGCGACCTGCCCCGACTCGACCGGGACGAGCTCGCGGCCGCGTTCCGCGAGGCCGACTTCGAGACGGGGATGCGCGCGGCCGACCTCTGGCCGGCCGACTGGGACTGAGCGGTCGGGCCCGACCGGCGCCGACCGCTCGATCACTCCACGTCCGCGTCCGGGGTCGGCGGCGGGAGCCGCTTGTGCGCCGTCGCGCGGTGGCGTCCGAGCAGTTCCGCGACGAGCTCGCGGTCGACGTCGAGGTCGGCGTCGGCTCCCCCGATCTGCTCGACGACCGACTCCGGGTCGAGCCCGCGGTCGACGCCGAGGTGGAGGACGGGGTCGACGACCTCGTACGGGGCGCCCAGGTCGTCCGCGTCGCGCTGGCCCGGGAGGAACCCCGCGCTCGGCGCCTTTTCCACGACGAACTCCGGCACGTCGAGCTCGGTCGCGAGCGCTCGCACGCCCGTCTTGTAGAGGTGGCCAAGCGGGAACAGGTCGGCCCCGCCGTCGCCGTGCTTCGTCAGGTAGCCCAGCAGGAGTTCGCTCCGATTCGCGGTGCCGCAGACGAGGCGGTCCGTCGCGTTCGCGGCGAGGTAGGCGACGGCCATCCGGAGGCGCGCGACGGCGTTGCCGGACCGGACCGGCTCGTCGTGGAGGTCGAAGCGGTCCGGGACGACGGCGCCGAACTGCGCGAACAGCGGCTGGAGGTGGACCGTGTCGTGGTCGATCCCCAGCGCCTCGGCGAGCGCCTCGGCGTCCCGGGCGTGTGGCGCCCCGACCTTGTTACACGGGAGGATCAGCCCGTACACGCGGTCGGCGCCGAGCGCCTCGACCGCGAGCGCGGCCGTCACCGTCGAGTCGAGCCCGCCGCTCATGTTCACCACCGCGCCGTCGGCGCCCGCGGCGTCGACTCGGTCGGCGACGAACGACCGGACCCGGCCGCGCTCGACCGCGGGATCCCGGTCCGGAAGCAGCGAGGGCGGAACCGGCCGAGCCCGGGCGGCATCTCGGTCGCCGCCCGACGCGGAGGCTCCCCTCGAACGCCCGTCTGCGGCCCCGTCCGGGTCGAACGCCGACTCGCGGTCAGCCATCTTCCCCTCCGGCGCGGGCCGTCCGGCGGGCCGGCCCGTCGGCGGCTCCTCGCGGAACACGGGCGCGTCTCTGCGGGCGGTCGCGAGCGTCGCGTTGGATCGTCATCTGTCGACCGCCGCTTCCGGTCGGGCTGGTAAATACTTGCGGTGTAGATGGTATAAGGAATTAGTACGTTTGTATCTCATAACAGAATTATCTCTCGTTTTCAGTCGATGTTCGTCTTATTCTATCCGGCATAATAACAGTGTCTCGGAGAATGCTCCCGTCACGGAGACCGATCTCTCATCTCGAAGAAATTGTGCCGTATTTAGTAACGTTTGTTGAAAAGTACGTCGTACAAAGACTTTTCTAAGAATATAATGTCGTTATATACGAACATTTATCAGTCAAATGCGCTTCAATCCGTACATGTCGGAAATTCGTCTGAGTTCGAGTCAGAAACGGGTGCTCACCGCGCTCGTGAACCTCTCGGAGGGCCGGGAGGCACCGGTACAGGGTCGAGAGATCGCGGACGCCATCGACCGCAACGCGGGGACGGTCCGGAACCGGATGGGGAGCCTCCGGACGCTCGGACTCGTCGAGGGGGTCGCCGGGCCGGACGGCGGCTACCTCCCGACCGACGACGCGTACGACGTACTCGGTATCGAGCGGCTGGAAGAGGCCGCGACGACCCCGGTCGAGCGCGAGGGCGACCCCGTCGAAGACGTCACCGTCGCGGAGATAGACCTGTCCAGCGTCGCGAACCCGGAGCTGTGCCGCGCCGAACTCGTGATCCGGGGTCCGGTCGGTCCCTTCGACGCGGGCGATCACGTGACCGTCGGGCCGACGCCCGCGACCGGACTGCGGCTCTCGGGCGTCGTCGACGCGACGAACGTCGACGGTAACAGCCTGCTGGTCCGCGTCGACGGGATGGAGACGCCAACCGGCGGGTCAGCGGCCTGATCGGCGCCGCTTCGCGGATCGAGTTCACACCTCCTCGGCGGCCGAGAACAGCCTGTCCCGGACCGCGCCGGTCGCGGCCGCGGCGTGGCGGGCGTCCCGGTGTCGCTCGCCGAACGCGACGCGCGCGCTCTCCGCGGCCTCGCGGTCGACGGCGAACTCCGCGTCGGGATACGTCACGTCCCACAACACGAGCGGCTCCGGCGGTGCGGGACCGACGCCTCGCTCGCCGGGAATCGGTTCGGCGTCGAGCAGGCGGTCGATCCACGCGGGGTCAGCCGTCCCTCGGCCCACGGCGCGAGCCGCTCCGATAATGCGACGCACGAGCGCCCGCGGGAAGCCGTCCGCCGCGATCTCGACCACGAGCGCGTTCCCCTCGCGAGTCGCCGCCGTGTCGAGGTCGCGAACGGTTCCCGTCTCGTCGGCGGTCAGGTTATGGAAATCGTGTTTCCCGTCGAACCGCGCGAGTGCGGTTCGGAACCGATCGTCGTCCACCGCGTGTTCCCGGTCTCGGCGCGCGGCGCTCGAGGGAGCGTCCGCTCCGGACTCGGGGGCGTGGAGGTGATACCGGTAGGTCCGCCGAACCGCGTCGTGCGTCGCGTGGAAGTCGTCCGCGACGTCGGCGGCGGCCCACACGCGGACCGACCCGGGGAGGTGACCGTTGAACGCGCGCGGCGTGAGCCACGTCGGCGCCTCGAAGGCGACCGTCTGGGCCACCGCGGAGACGCCGGCGTCGGTTCGACCGGCGGCGGCGTAGCCGGGCGGCGTCGCGTGCGTCGCCCCCGATCCGCGGTCGACGACCCCGTGTTCGGCGAGCGCGCTCAGGAGCGCGTCCCCGACCGTGTGCGCGTGCGGCTGGCGCTGGAATCCGGCGTACTCACGGCCGTCGTACGCGACCCGGAAGGCGCGGGTGACCGTCTCCCGCGCGGTCGGCTCGTCCGTCACTGGGGACCGGACGCGTCGCCGCCGTCCGTCGAGTCGCCCGCGTCCTCGTCAGTGTCGGTCGGCTTCGTCTCTCCCCCGGCCTCGTCGGGATCGGCCATCGGAACGGTCACCACCGGCACCGACGCGACGCGGACGACCTTTTCCGTGACGCTACCGAGGAGCAGCCGGCGGATCCCCCGTCGGGTGTGGCTCGGCATGACGACGATGTCGGCGCCGTCGTCGATCGCGTTCTCGATGACGTCCAGCGGCTCGCCGCGGACGACGCTCCCGACCGCCTCGACGCCTCTCGCCTCCAGTTCGGCGGTCACCGCCTCGACGCGCTCCTCGGCTGCCTCCGCGAGCCGGTCGGAGAAGACGCCGGTCCGCGGGCCCGCGAGCGTGTCGACGGCGGTGTCGGCGGCCGAGAGGACGTGGACCGTCGCGTCGTACCGCTCGGCGAGGCTGGCGGCGTGCGGGATCGCGTCGTTCGCCTCGCCGCCGGGCGCGACGGGCAGGAGAATGTCGTCGTACATACGTGGTACTGCTCTCGCCCGGCAGAAAACGATACCGGCCGTCGAGGCGGTCGGACCTCGGTCCGTTGCGGTCCGAACGCGGCGACGGACAGAACGGGGGTCGGACCTGTGTCGACGCGTCTGCGACGTTCGTTTATAAATGGGATGTTCGCGGTCCGCGAGCTTCCCGCACGGATGGGCAGGGTTTTCCGACGCGCGTCCCTCCCGGAAAGCATGGCACGAGAGGTTTCCGACCCCGACAACCCGCAGGTGACGATTCAGACCAACCACGGCACTATCGTCGTCGAGCTGTTCGCCGACCGCGCGCCGAAGACGGTCGAGAACTTCCTCGGCTTAGCCCGTCACGACCCCGCGGCCGACGCGGAGCCCGCGCCGGAGACGAACACGTGGGAGGACCCCAAGACCGGCGAGGTGCGCGGCGACTCGCTGTACGAGGGGATCGTCTTCCACCGCGTCATCGACGACTTCATGATCCAGGGCGGCGACCCGATGGAGAACGGTCGCGGCGGCCCCGGCTATCAGTTCGACGACGAGTTCCACGACGACCTCACCCACGACGGGCCCGGAATCCTCTCGATGGCCAACTCCGGCCCGAACACGAACGGCTCGCAGTTCTTCATCACGCTCGACGCCACGCCGCACCTCGACGGTAAACACGCCGTCTTCGGTCAGGTCATCGACGGGATGGACGTCGTCGAGGAGATCGGCGGGGTGCCGACCGGGCGCAACGACGACCCCCGCGAGGCCGTCGAGATCGAGAAGGTCGACGTCGACGAGTAACGACGCCGACTGCGCCCTCGACCGTGCGCTGATGCGCCCTCAACCGCGTGTCGATTGCGCCCTCGACCGCGTGCGCCGCCGTCCCACGCTGTGGGGACTTGAGAAGAGTTAAATCGCCCCCGACGTAACCACCGTTCGCGCTCGGTTGGTGTAGTCCGGCCAATCATGTTGGCCTTTCGGCGGACGCGGCGCCTCGGCGCCGGTTCGGAAGTCAGCCGACGACCAGGGTTCAAATCCCTGACCGAGCATCCACTCTCACACCGCGAGTGGCGCGCCTCATCTGCCGGTCGGTCCGAAGGGGAAGAATCACCAGCCTCGGAAACGAGGTGTCTCCATGAGCGACCGATCCGACGAGGGCGACGGCGAACTCCCCGACGACCGCCGCATCGAGACCCGAGCGATCCACGCCGGCCAGGAGCCCGACCCGGAGACGGGGGCGCTGATGACGCCGATCCACGCGAACTCGACGTACGAGCAGGACGCGCCGGGCGAGCACCGCGGCTACGAGTACAGTCGGACCGGGAACCCGACGCGCACCGACCTCGAAGCGAACCTCGCCTCGCTGGAGTCGGGCAGCCACGCGCGCTGTTTCTCCTCGGGGATGGGGGCGATCAACACCGTTCTCAACCTGCTGTCCGCGGGCGACCACGTCGTCGCCGGCGACGACGTGTACGGCGGCACCCACCGAATTCTCACGCAGGTGTACGACGAGTACGACATCGACACGACGTTCGTCGACACCACCGACCACGACGCGGTCCGGGCGGCGTTGCGCGACGAGACCGAGCTGGTGTGGGTCGAGACGCCGACGAACCCTCTGATGAACGTCAACGACATCGGCGCGCTCGCGGACATCGCCCACGAGCGCGACGCGCTCTGCGCGGTCGACAACACGTTCGCGACGCCGTACCTCCAGCGCCCGCTCGAACACGGCGCCGACGTCGTCTCCCAGTCGCTGACGAAGTACCTCGGCGGCCACTCCGACACCATCGGCGGCGCGCTGATCGTCGACGACGAGGAGCTAGACGAGCGGCTCGGCTTCTACCAGAACTCCGTCGGCGCGACCCCCGGCCCGTTCGACGCGTTCCTCGTCCTCCGCGGGACGAAGACGCTCCCCGTGCGGATGGACCGTCACTGCGAGAACGCGATGGAACTCGCGGAGTGGCTGGAGGCCCACGACGCGGTCGAGCGCGTCTACTACCCCGGGCTGGAGAGCCACCCGGACCACGAGCTGGCGGCCGAACAGATGGACGACTTCGGCGGCATGCTCTCGTTCGAGCTGGCCGGCACCCTCGACGAGGCGTCGACGGTCGTGAGCGAGACCGAGGTGTTCACGCTCGCGGAGTCGCTCGGCGGCGTCGAGAGCCTCATCGAGCAGCCGGCGGCGATGACCCACGCGGCCATCCCGCGCGAGGAGCGGCTCGCCGCCGGGCTCACCGACGGCCTCATTCGGGTGTCGGTGGGGATCGAACACGTCGACGACATGAAGGCCGACCTTCAGGCCGCGTTCGACGCCGCGCTGTCGTAGGTCGCGTCGCTCGGCTTCGTCGGTCTCCCCGCTTCGGCTTCGCTGGTCGCGCCGCCACACTCGGCGGCCGACGACTGCACAATTTTTATCGGTACCGCCGAGACTCCCCGTATGAGCGACCCGGATATCCTGGTGCTCCGACAGACGATTCACGGACTCGGTCCCGACGAACTGACGGCCGCCCTCCGCGACCGACTTCCCGGCGCCGAGATCGTACGAGCGCGGACACCGGCGGCGGAGCGCGACCTGATCCGGACGGCGCGGGTCGCCGTCGGCCTCAACGTCGACGAGGGACTGCTCGACGCGGCCGAGGAACTGGAGCTGTTCGCCTGCGTGTTCGCGGGGACGGGACATCTCCCCCGAGACCTGCTCGCGGACCACGGGGTCGCCGTGACGAACGCCTCGGGCGTCCACGGGCCGAACATCGCCGAACACGTCGTCGGGTCCATGATCGCGCACGCGAGGCAGTTCCACCGGGCGTACCGCCAGCAGTCCCGCCGCGAGTGGCGCACCTACGAGACGACGGAGGTGTACGGTTCGACGGTCGCCGTGGTCGGCCTCGGCGCCATCGGGCAGGCGGTCGTCGAGCGACTGGCGGCGTTCGATGTCGAGACGGTCGGCGTCCGCTACTCTCCCGAGAAGGGCGGCCCGACCGACGAGGTGTACGGGTTCGACGAGTTCCACGAGGCCGTCACCGACGCGGAGTACGTCGTGCTGGCGTGTCCGCTCACGGAGACGACGCGGGGGCTGGTCGACGCCGACGCGCTCCGGACGATGCGGCCCGACGCTATCCTCGTAAACATCGCGCGCGGCCCGATCGTCGACACCGACGCGCTCGTGACGGAGCTTCGGAACAACCGCATCCGCGGCGCGGCGCTGGACGTCACCGACCCCGAGCCGCTCCCCGAGGACCACCCGCTGTGGGGGCTGTCGAACGCGACGATCACGCCGCACAACGCCGGCCATACGCCCGAGTACTACGAGCGCGTCGCCGACATCCTCGCCGACAACGTGGCGCGATTGGACGCCGGCGACGAACTCCGTAACCGCGTGGTGTGAGAGGGCACCCCGACCGACGGTGGCGGATACTATATATCTCTATATAATCTGTGCGTCTTCGGTGGATGACAGCCATTACTGTCGTCGTCAGCGTATGCTTCGCCCGTTTCGCTCGGATTCAACCGCCAGATAGGGGCTCTTCCGAAGGTATATATTTTGATCAAAATTAAGATGATCCGCTCCGGAGGGTGTGGTATGGAAACGAGGAAGGTTCAGGTCACCGGCGGTTCGACGTACACAGTCTCGATTCCGAAGACGTGGGCGACCGACAACGACGTCGAGGCCGGGACGGAGATCGAGTTCCACCCGGACGGCGATTCGCTGTTCCTCACGCCGCGATCCGAGACGGAGCGGACGCGGGGAACGCTGGACATCGCGAACCTGACCGGGCAGGCGCTCCGCCGCGCGGTGACGACCATGTACGTCAGCGGCTTCGACATCATCGAACTGGAGGCCGCGGAGATCACCACCGAACAGCGCTCGACGATCCGCGACGCGGTCCAGAGCCTCGTCGGCCTCGAGGTGTTAGAGGAGACCCGCGACCGCGTCGTCGTCCAGGACTTGCTCGACTCCTCGGAGCTTTCGATCCACAACGCGGTCACCCGGATGCGGCTGATCTCGCTGTCGATGCTCGAAGACGCGATCACCGCGCTCGCCGAGCGCGACCACGACCTCGCGCGCGACGTGATCGGGCGCGACGACGACCTCGACCGGCTGTGGCTCGTCGTCTCGCGGATCTTCCGCGCCACGCTGCGGACGCCGAAGGCCGCCGAGGAGCTCGGACTCCCGCGCGAGGAGTGTTTCGACTACCACTCCAGCGCCCGCCAGCTAGAGCGGATCGGCGATCACGCGACGAAGATCGCGCACCTGACCCTGAACATCGACGATCCCCTGCCCGACGAGGTCGTCGACGCGGTACGCGACCTCCACGGCGACGCCGTCGACGTGATCGACACGGCGATGGACGCGCTGTTCGACGACGACACCGAGGCGGCGACCCGCCGGGCCAACGAGGCGCGAACCGGGGTCAGGGCGATCGACGAGCGCGTCAGATCCATCGACGAACTCCTCCGCGACCTCGACCCGACGCGCGCGCAACTGCTCGGACTCGTCGTCGACTCCGTCCTCCGGTCGGCCGACTACGGCGGGAACATCGCCGAGACCGCGCTCCAGAAGGCCGCGCCGACGCCGTGAGGGGGGTTCGCCAGACCCCTGCCGAGAGGCTCGGTGCCGCGATCGTCGTTGCCGGGTGAACGGGTTTTTTGAGCGCGCTCCTCCGAGTGGATAGCATGCCAGAGATCGAACTCGGCGTGCCGAAGGGCGTCGTCGAGTCGCTCCCGGAGGAGGAGGGGACCGCCGAACGCGACATGCGGCGCGCCATCACGGGGATCCAGTCGCGCCTGAACGACGCCCTCGCGGACGCGGACCCGGACGAGGCCGCCGAGGTCGTCGCCGACGCGGTCGAGCGCATGGAGTCACAGGCGAGCACCTACCACGAGTTCGTCCCGGAGCTGCGCGCGTGGGGGCAGTCGCCCATCTACGCCATTGCGTGGCGGAACCTCTACCTCGAACTCATCGGGCAGCTGTACGACCACGAGTGGCTCGCCGACGACCTCGACCGCGAGCGTAACTTCCGACTGGTCGAGGACGGCATCCGGCTGTCCGATCTGTGACCGGCGGCGCGTCGACTCCGTGGGCGCGGCTTTCCGCGGCCGGCCGCTTTTAAGCCGCCGCGGCCCGAACTACGGGTATGGAACTGGAACTGCGGTTCTTCGCGACGTTTCGCGAGGCCGCCGGCGGGAAGACGGTGAACGCCGAGTTCGCCGACGGCTCCACGGTCGGTGATATTCTGCGCGAACTGGAGTCGGAGTACGAGGGGATGGAGGGTCGCCTCGTCGTCGACGGCGACCTCGCGCCCCAGATCAACGTCCTGAAGAACGGCCGCGAGGTGCTCCACCTCGACGGGCTCGACACGCCGATGACGGACGGCGACCGGCTCTCCGTCTTCCCGCCGGTCGCGGGGGGCGCATGAGCGGCGACGGCTCGGCGGCGGAGGGGACCGACGACGACGCGAGTGCCGACTCGCCCGGGCCCCCTGTCTCGGAGGAAGGCTGGGAGCGCAAGACGGTGGCGTACCGGGGCATCTCCCGCCGGCTCGCGGCTCACTACCTCCGCAACCTGGGCGGGGAACTCGTGGGGACCGACGACCCCGCGGAGGCGACCCGCGTGGACGGCGACGGCTGGCGGGTCACCCTCAGCGCCGAGAAGGTGACCGCGGCGGCCGCCATCAGACTCACGGAGGTGACCGCCGAGTTCGTGGGCGACCCCGAGGTCCTCGCCGAGCTCCTCCCGAAGTACCGGCAGAAGGCGATGCGCGCCGGCGGGTGATGTCGGACGACGCCGACGCCGGGGCTGGCGGCGACCGGGAGGGCGCCGGCCGGGATCCCGGGCCGTACCCGATCGAGGGGACCGCGCTGGTGAAGACGGCCGCGCTCGCGAGCGTGCCGGCCGCTCGCGTGCCGACGCTGCTCGCGCGCGTCCAGGCCGATCTCGGCCCCAGGATCGACGCGTATCGCCGGCGCTACGAGCGGATCGCGGCCGAGCCGGACCGCGAGACGTTCCTCGTCGAGCCGGACCACTGGGTGGCGGTGGCCGACCGCGTCGGGCTCAGCGACCGCGAGCGCGACGCCGCGGTCCGCGCCCACGAGGCGGCCGTCGAGCGGATCGGGTCCGGGAGCGGTCGCCGGGCGGAGTTCGACACGGCGCTGGAGATCCGGTCGGGAGTCGTTATCGGGGTCGACGCGGACGGCGAAGCGGGCGACGACTGATCCGCGTCCCCCTCCGCGGTCGCCCGCGATCACCGACGCCTTTTCGTGTGACAGCGTGGACGTGTCCCCATGCGACTCGCTCGACTGCTCACGCCGGACGGACCCGTCGCCGGCCGCTACGTCGACGGCGCGGTCGTCACCGGCGACGGCCGCTACGAGGTCGGTCGCGACGGGCGGCTGCTCCCACCGTGCGACCCGACCGCGCTGTACTGCGTCGGTCGGAACTACGCCGAGACGCTCGAACAGATGGACTACGAGCGGCCGGAGGAGCCGGACTTCTTCGTCAAGCCGCCGGCGAGCCTGCTGGCGCACGGCGAGCCGATCCGGTACCCCGAGTGGACCGACGAACTGACGTACGCCGGCGAACTGGTCGCCGTGATCGACGAGCGGTGCCGCGACCTCGACCCCGAAGCCGTGCCCGACGTCGTGCGCGGCTACACGGTGATGAACGACGTCGACGCGCTGGACCAGCAGGGCCGGACCGCGCGCAAGGCGTTCGACGGGTCGGCGCCGCTGGGGCCGTGGGTCGAGACCGACGCGGACCCGACGAGTCTCGACATCGAAACCACCGTGGGCGGCGAGACGCGCCAGGACGCCAACACGGAGCTGATGCTGTTCGGCCCGCGCGAGGTCGTCTCGCATCTCTCGAAGCGGTTCACCTTCGAACCTGGGGACTGCGTCGCGTTCGGTAGCCCGGCGAACCCCGGCCTCGTCGAACCCGGCGAGCGCGTCGAGATCACCTACGAGGGGGTCGGTACCCTCTCGAACGCGGTGGTCGCGCCCGGCGCGGAGTGAGCGTCTCCGGGAGCGGCGGCGAGAGGCGGTCGGTCTCAGCGACCCGTCGGGTCGAGGTCGTCGACGTTCGCGTCGTCGATCAGGCGGTCGGCGTTCGTTAGCGCCGTCTCGTCGCCGGTTCGGACGTATTCACCGAGCGCGTCTGCGGCCTCGACGAGGGCGTCCGCGGCCGCGGGCGGCACGTCGCCCCCGAGCGCGTCGACGCGCGTGACCCGGTCGCGGAGGCGCTCGAAGGCGTCGCGAGCCGGTCCGACTCTCGCTTTTGCGCTCTCTCCCTCTACGGTGACCGCCGGACCGTCGCCCTCGCCGGCGTCGTCTGAATCGGCACCGCGGGAATCGGCGTCGTCTGAATCGGCACCGGTTTCGAGTTCGTCGAGGAAGTCGAGCGCGTCGCTGCGATACGCCTCGACCGCGCGCACGGCCGCCATCCCCCGGGCCTCGCGGAGCGCGGTCGGGACCTCGTCCGCCGGGGGTCGGTCGCCGTCGTCGGCGCCGGCGAGGAGGTCGAGGAGGTACTCGCGGTCGGCGTCGGTCGGGTCGCGCAGCCGCTCGAAACAGTCGACGGCCTCCAGCAGTTCGCGGGCCGCGAGGTACGTCGCGTCGAGCGGCGCGAGCCGGCCGCCGTCGATGAACCCGCGCTTCCGGCAGTACTCCCGGAGGTCGGACCGGAGATCGTCCGTCCCCGACCGGGGGAGGGTCTCGGGCGCGTCCCCGAACCGCTCGCGGTGAGCGGCGAGGTCGAGCGAGACGGGGGCGTCGGTGTGGGCGGTGCGGGCGTCGACGCCGACGCTGCGCAGGTCGCCGCAGCTCGGACACGCGACGGAGCCCGTCTCGTAGTACGACCACCGCGCGCCACAGGACTGGCACTCGCGTTCGCCGCGGACCTTCATACGGGGCGGTTCGTCGCGTCCGCCCTAAACGACTGCGGGTCGCACGCCCGTCCCTCGAACGGGCAACCCGATCCGTGGCCAGCCTATTTCACGCTCTCCGGCGAACGGTCGGTATGACCTGGCACGCCGTCGACGCGGTCGACCGCGCCGTCGACGCGACGCGGCGGTTCCTCTTTCCCTTCGAGGCGGTGCGATGGGCGAAGCTCGCGTTTCTCGCGCTCGTGATGGCGGGCGGGGGCGCCGGAGCGTCGCGGGTCGGATCGGCGTCGCTCGGCGCCTCGGCCGGCGGAGTCGGCGCCTGGAGCGAGCCCGTCCCGACCGAGCTCGAGTCGGTGCCCGCGGGCGTCGAACGCGTCGCGGGCGTCGAACGCGTCGCGGCCGTCGAACGCGTCGCGGCCGCGGGCGCCGAGCGGCTCGCCCGGCTCGACGCCGCGCTGCTGGCCGGGATCGCGGTCGGTGCGGTGCTCGTGGCCTCCGTGTTCCTCGCGTGTTCGATCGCGTTCCGGCTCGCCTTCTACGACGCGCTCGCGACGACAGAGGTCGCGCTCTGGCGGCCGTTCCGCGACCGGTTCCGGCAGGCTTTGGGACTGCTCGGATTCTCGGCAGCCCTCGCGGCGGCGACCGGACTCCCCGCGGTCGCGCTCGCGGTCGCCGTCGACCCGGCGGCGTCGCGAACGGTCGGGATTCCGTTCGGCGGGGCCTCCGGGTCGTCGACGATCGCGTCCGCAGCGGTCGGGGCGTTCGCCGCGTCCGCGGTCGCGCTGGCGCTGATCGGGGCCGTCGGTTCCCGGCTCACCTTCGAGTTCGTCGCCCCCGCGATGGTCGCCCGCGACGCGGGCGTGCTCGCCGGGTGGCGAGCGGTGTGGGCGTCGATCCGCGAATCGCCCGGCGACGTGGCCGCCTACCTCGCGGTTCACGCCGTCCTCGCGGCCGGCGTCGGGATCGTTCGGGCCGTCGCCGTCGCGTTCGTCGGCGGCGTCGTCGCCGTGACGGGGCTCGTCGCGCTCCTCCTCGCGGCGGTTCCGCTCGGCGGGGTCGGGGCGTTGATCGGGACGACCACCGGGGCGGTCGTTCTCGCGACCGTTCTGGCCTGCGCGCTCGCCGCCGTCGCGATCCTGACGCTCCCGGTCACCCTGGTAGTGCGGACGTACCTGACCGCGTTCGAGGTCTCGACGCTCGCCGGGTTCGATCCCGACCTGGCACCGGTCGCGTCGACGCTCGCCGCTCGCGGCCCGTCGGAATCGGCCGGGGGGTGATTCGCCGGTCAGTACGCGTCGTCCGGGGTCTCCGCACCGGTGAGCGACCGTCGGATGATCGTCGAACGTCGAATATCGGGTTCGACGCCTTCGGATAGCTTTTTACTCCGTTCACGAATGGAGGGAGACATGGGACTGGATGACGACGCGCGGGAGTATCACCGACAGGATCCGCCCGGGAAGATCGAGATCGAGACGACGAAGCCCACGAACACGCAGCGAGACCTCTCGCTGGCGTACTCGCCCGGGGTCGCGGCGCCGTGTCGCGACATCGCGGCCGACCCCGAGTCCGTCTTCGAGTACACGGCGAAGGGGAACCTCGTCGCCGTCGTCTCGAACGGGTCGGCCGTCCTCGGGCTCGGCGACATCGGCGCCGCCGCCTCGAAGCCCGTCATGGAGGGGAAGGGGGTGCTGTTCAAGCGTTTCGCCGACATCGACGTGTTCGACATCGAACTCGATATCGACGCCGTCGACCCGTTCTGCGAGGCGGTGAAGGCGATGGAGCCGACGTTCGGCGGGATCAACCTCGAGGACATCAAGGCTCCAGAGTGCTTCGAGATCGAGGAGCGGCTCCGCGAGGAGATGGACGTCCCGGTGTTCCACGACGACCAGCACGGCACCGCGATCATCTCCGGTGCGGCCCTGATGAACGCGGTCGACATCTCCGACAAGGACCTCTCCGAGATCGAGATCGTCTTCTCCGGCGCCGGCGCGTCGGCAATCGCGACGGCCCGGTTCTACGTCTCGCTGGGCGCGCGCAAAGAGAACATCACGATGTGCGACTCCTCGGGGATCATCACCGAGGAGCGCGTCGAGGCGGGCGACGTGAACGAGTACAAGAGCCAGTTCGCCAGCCCGGTCGAGAGCGGCGACCTGGCGGACGCCATGGCGGGCGCCGACGTGTTCGTCGGGCTCTCGGTGGGGGGGATCGTCTCGCAGGAGATGGTCCGCTCGATGGGCGACGACCCGATCATCTTCGCGATGGCGAACCCCGACCCCGAGATCACCTACGAGGACGCGAAGGACGCGCGCGACGACACGGTGATCATGGCGACCGGCCGGTCGGACTACCCGAACATGGTGAACAACGTGCTCGGGTTCCCGTTCCTGTTCCGCGGGGCGCTCGACGTGCGCGCGACCGAGATCAACGAGGAGATGAAGGCGGCCGCGTCGGCGGCCCTCGCCGACCTCGCGCGAAAGGACGTCCCCGACGCGGTCGTGAAGGCGTACGGCGACGACCCGCTCCAATTCGGCCCCGACTACGTGATCCCGAAGCCGCTCGACCCGCGCGTGTTGTTCGAGGTGGCGCCGCGCGTCGCGGAGGCCGCGATGGAGTCCGGCTCCGCCCGAACCGAGATCGACCTGGAGAAGTACCGGGAGCGACTCGAAGCGAGGCTCGGGAAGTCCCGCGAGATGATGCGGGTCGTCCTGAATAAAGCGAAGAGCGACCCGAAGCGGATCGCGCTCGCAGAGGGCACCGACGAGAAGATGATCCGCGCGGCCTACCAGCTGTCCGAGCAGGGGATCGCGGAGCCGGTGTTGCTCGGCGACGCGGACAGCATCTCGAAGACCGCGGCCGAACTCGGGCTCTCGTTCCGGCCCGAGGTCGTCGACCCCGACGACCGGGACGTCTCCGGGTACGGCGACCGACTGTACGAGCTTCGCAAGCGCAAGGGTATCACGAAGCGGGAGGCGGACGACCTCGTCAAACGCGACACCAACTACCTCGGGAGCGTGATGGTCGAAAACGGCGACGTCGACGCGATGCTCACCGGGCTCACCCACCACTACCCCTCCGCGCTCCGCCCGCCGCTTCAGATCGTCGGGTCCGCAGACGACACCGACACCGTCGCCGGCGTGTACATGCTCACGTTCAAGAACCGGGTCATCTTCTGTGCGGACACGACCGTCAATCAGGACCCCGACGCGGAGACGCTCGCGGAGGTCACGCGACACACCGCCGACCTCGCGCGCCGCTTCAACGTCGAGCCGCGCGCGGCGATGCTGTCGTACTCCAACTTCGGCAGCGTCGACAACGAGGGGACGCGGAAGCCGCGGGACGCGGTCGACATCCTCCAGCGCGACGACGGCGTCGACTTCCCCGTCGACGGCGAGATGCAGGCCGACACCGCGGTCGTCGAGGACATCCTCAACGGAACCTACGAGTTCTCCCAGCTCGACGAGGCCGCCAACGTCCTCGTGTTCCCAAACCTCGAGGCCGGGAACATCGGCTACAAGCTACTTCAGCGGCTCGGCGGCGCCGAGGCCATCGGCCCCATGCTCGTCGGCATGGACGAACCGGTTCACGTGCTCCAGCGGGGCGACGAGGTGAAAGACATCGTCAACCTCGCCAGCGTCGCCGTCGTGGACGCTCAGGAGTAGTTCGTCGCACGTCCCACGCCGGTGGGAATTGTCGCACGTCCCACGCCGGTGGGAATTGTCGCACGTCCCACGCCGGTGGGTACACCAATTTTACTTGTTTCCAACTACGATAGTATTGATATGGGACCGAGCGAGGATCCGGGGGAAGCGACCGCACCGCGAGTGCTCGACAACAGGCGCGACGCGACTCGCTACCGGGTTCTCGTCGAGATCGCCGCGCGACAACCGGCTGTGAGCCAAGAGGAGATCGCGGACGTAATCGGCGTGACGTCGCAGGCGGTGAGCGATTACGTTCGGGATCTGGTCGACGGGGGCTTCGTAGAGAAGCACGGTCGCGGCCGATACGAGGTGACGAAGGAGGGCGTCGACTGGATCATCACGCGAACCGACGCCCTCTCGGAGTTCGTTTCCCGGGTGTCGGAGGACGTTCTGGGAAGCGTCGACGTCGACGCCGCGGTGACGACCGGATCGGTCGAGGAGGGAGACGAAGTCGGACTGGAGATGCGCGACGGCGTGTTACACGCCGTCCCCGAGGGCGGATCGGCGACCGCCGTCGTCGTTACCGGCGGTGAGGCGGGGGAGGCCGTCGGCGTCACCGACTTCGAGGGCGTCGTCGAGTACGACCCGGGGATGGTGACGGTGGTTCCCGTTCCGGCGGTAACCGAAGGCAGTCCGCCCCCTCTCGACGTCATTACCGATCGCGCTGCCGGGGCGGAGTTAGTCGCTGTCGGCGGGACCGAAGCGTACGCGCTCGCGACCCGAGCCGACCTTCGGCCGGACGTGCGCTTCGGATCCGCGACGGGCGTCTCGCAGGCCGCTCTCCGCGGCCTCGACGTACTGCTACTAGTGTCGACCGACGAACTCTCCCGACACACGACGCGACTCCGCGAAGACGGCGTTCGGTACGAGGTACGCGACTCCCTCGAACGGTAGGTCGACAGGCGGTTCGGATTCGGTTTTCGATCGGAGAGACACACCGTGTTTCCGGTGAAATGGGGGTGTGGTGGGCTTCGGGTAGCGTCCGTGCGGCGGTGGCCGGCCTTTGTGACCGAACTAAAACAACAGGATTTATTACTTACTCCAGAGTATAGTCTGCCAAGCCAGACGAGCGACAGCCTGCTGGGCGACACCGGGCGTTTCACCGGAAATGCGGTCTCCCCTTCCTCATGCGGTGGCGCCCCCTTCCTCATGCGGTGGCGCCCGGACTCCGGCTCCGGACACCGTGTTTCCGGTGAAAGAGCGCAACCGGTCGGCGCCGCGCCGACTAGTGCCAGTAGTGGCCGCTCACCGACGCTCAGGGGTATTTTCTCTCGCGCTGCTTGCTACTTCCGACTCCTCACGCTCCTTCGGGTCGTCACCCTGTCCTTTTGACCGCCTGTTCCAGCCTGTCCTTTTCGACCGCCTGTTCGGCTTTCCCACCCGACCCCCCAACCGCCCACCCCCGTTTCACCGGAAACACGGTGTGTGTCTCGACCCGTCGATCTCACCACAAACCCCACCCCGCACGCGGTCACGAAACAGAACGCATTTCACCGGAAACCCGGTGTCTCTCTCATGGACGCAGCGGACGATCTCTTCACGAGAGAGGACCCTATCTTCGCGAACAAGGAACTCCTCGAGATCAGTCATCTACCGGGCGAGGGGCGCATCGTCGGTCGGGACGACGAGATTGCCGACTTAGCGACGGCCGTCAATCCGGCCATCTTCGGACAGAGCCCGAGCAACGTGCTCATCTACGGGAAAACGGGCACCGGGAAATCGCTGTGTGCGAAGTACGTCTCGAAGCGGCTCGTCTCGACCGCCAGCGAGGAGGGCGTTACCGCGACGTTCGCCTACGTCGACTGCGCGCAGGACACCACGGAGACGCAGGCGGTCCAGACGATCGCTGAGGGAGTCAACGACCCCCAAGAGACCGGTATCAACGTCCCCGATAAGGGCCTTTCCACCTCCACGTACTACAAGCGGCTCTGGCGGATCCTCGACCAGCGGTACGACGTCGTCCTGATCCTCCTGGACGAGATCGACAAGCTCGACGACGACGCTATCCTGATGCAGCTGTCCCGGGCGGGCGAGGCCGGCAAGATCACCGACTGTAAGCTCGGGGTCGTCGGGATCAGCAACAAGATCCAGTACAAAGACCGAATGGACGAGCGCGTCAAGTCGAGCCTCTGTGAGCGCGAGTTCGTCTTTCCGCCGTACGACGCGAATCAACTCAGGGAAATCATGCAGGCGCGAGCGGACGCGTTCCACGACGATGTCCTCGAACCGTCGACGATCCCCCGCGCCGCCGCGCTCGCCGCGCGCGAACACGGCGACGCGCGGAAGGCAATCGATATCCTCCGATACGCCGGCGAGATCGCACAAGCGAACGGCGAGCCCACGGTCCGCGAGGAGTTCGTCACGCAGGCGCGCGAGCGCGCCGAAACCGATCGGTTCCGAGAACTCATCCGCGGATCGACGCCGCACTCGCGATACGTGCTCCAAGCGCTCGCGCTACTGTCGCTTTCGAACGGGCGTCAAGACGGGTTCCGAACGAGTCGCGTGTACGAAATCTACGAGAACATCTGTCGGCAGGAGGGCTCCGACAGCCTCTCGCTGCGACGCGTCCGCGACCTCCTGAAGGAACACGCGTTCCTCGACATCATCGAACAGTCGAAACACAGCGGCGGCAGCGCCGAGGGCAGTTACACGAAACACCAGCTGCTCGAGGACCCGAGCGTCGTCAAGGAAGTCCTCACCCAAGACGACACGGAACCATAGTCGGGCCACACTCGGTCACTCGGGATCGAACTACCGCCGGTGCAGTTCCGGGCGACTGACCGTCACCGCAACGCTCCCCGTCGAGACGAGGCCACCGAACAGACCGATCGATGCGATCGCGTCAGCCGAGCAGACCGAGTCCTTCGATGCGTTCGACGATTTCCTCGACCGCCTCCTCGGCGTCGTCGGTCCGCTTTCCGCCGGTGATAACGATCTTTCCGCTCCCGAAGAGGAGGATGACGACCTCCGGCTCGTCCATCCGGTAGACGAGCCCCGGGAACTGCTCCGGCTCGTACTCCACGTCCTCGAGCCCGAGGCCGATCGCGAGCGCGTTGAGATTGAGGTTATGTCCGAGGTCCGCGCTCGACACGATGTTCTGAACGGTGATCTCCGGATCGTCCTCCACGGGAATCTGGAGGCCACGGAGCTTCTCGAAGATGATGCCGAGCGCCTCGTGAACATCGTCGATGCTCTTTGCGCCCGTGCACACGATCTTTCCGGAACGGAAGATCAGCGCGGCGGCCTTCGGCTCCTGGGTACGGTACACGAGCCCGGGAAAGTTGTCGGGGTTGAAATCAGCACCCGGGAGGTCCTCCGCGAGCGCCTCCAAATCGAGCTCCTGGCCGATACCCGTCGATGCAACAACGTTCTGAATCTCGATCGAGTCTGCAGGGTTCGTCATCGTTCGCTTTTATATGTGGCCCCCTCCCTTATAAACGCCCGTGGTATAAACGACACGCCCGCTCCAAAACGCGTCTCTCCTCTGTTCCCCGTACGCGTGAGTCTCTGGATCCTACCGGCTCACTATGACAAGTATCGGATAACTTTCCGGATATCGACCCACCATCGAGCCACTCGACGGTCGCGTTCCTCCCTCCCCGCTACCTCTCCCTGTCGAAATCGCTCGTCGCGGATCGTTCCATGAAACCGCATGACGTGGCGTAGATGCTTCGACGGGGTTAAATACAACCCGGGCATTCGAATAAACGCGAGGCGCCCCCTACGAGGGGGCACCGACCGGCCGCAGACGCGGCCGGTCAAAGCGTTCCGACGTGCTTAAGTGTATAAGCCCGTTCGGTCGATACGCGAAGAAACGCACCGCGGACTCGGGCCGTTCAACTCGGCCCGGTTTCGCAGAGTCGGTTCGTCCGACTCATCTGATGAGGATCACGCCCCCTGCGCTCCGGCGTAAGCGGTGATCTGATGTGAGCCGT